>CALLCD010000113.1 GCA_938049795.1 uncultured Hyphomonadaceae bacterium
GATCAGCGTTACGTCGATATTGGCAATGTCTCCATTGCGCAAAGCACGCTCGCCCGGAATGCCGTGGCAGATCACATGATTGACCGAAATACAGGAGGCATGCCGATAGCCGCGATAATTGATCGTCGCCGACACCGCGCCGTGATCGCCGACAAAGGCTTCCACCAGCTTGTCGAGATGGGCCGTCGTCACACCCGGCTTGACCTCGCCAACCAGCATATCAAGGCATTCGGCCACCAGCCGGCCCGCTTTGCGCATGCCTTCGAAATCTTCTTCAGTGTGGCGTCGAATGTCGCTTGTGCGGCCGTAAAGCAGGTCAGAATCCGTCATGTGAATGGGCTTTTTTTGAGGTTGTCGTCAGTGCGCACCTCTCTTGTGACAGGAGATGACGCGAATTTCCAGCCCCCGCTTGCGGATGGGGCAGGTTTGGACAAAACCATGAATTGGCGGCAAACTGGACCAAAGCGGAAAACAGACGGATCGCTAAACACAAAAGGGAGCGGAAATATGGACGGATCAGCAGGGGGTTTCAGCCGGTTTACAGTGCGCCAATTGTCCCCAGCCATCGGAGCAGAATTGCTTGATGTTGACCTTGGCACATTTGACGATGGGCTGATTGCCGAGATCCGCGCCGCCTTGCTAAAATACAAAGTCGTCTTCTTCCGCGATCAGGACATCACCCGCGCCCAGCACATTGCGTTCGCCCGCGCCTTTGGTGACCTCGAGATCCATCCGGCCACGCCAAAAGACCAGCCCGACCGTGAAGTCCTGCGCATCGCTCATGGGCCGGGCAGTCGCGGCAAGGAGAATTTCTGGCATTCGGATGTCACATGGCGGGCCGAACCGTCGCTCGGATCCATCCTGCGCGCCATCGAATTGCCCGAAGTGGGCGGGGACACTTTATTTGCGAATATGACGCTGGCGCTTGAAAGCCTGCCGGAAGACTTGCAAGCGGATCTGTGCGAGATGACCGCCATACACGACATTGCGCGCGTCTTTGCCAAACGGCTCAACAAAGACGCATCGAAACTTCGCGAACAGTTTCCCCCGCAAGAGCATCCGGTTGTGCGCACCCATCCCGAAACCGGCGAGCGCAGCCTCTATGTCAACACCGCTTTCACCGATCATATTGTCGGCATGGACCGCGCCGAAAGCGACGCTTTGCTCAAACGGCTCTACGCGACGGCCATGTTGCCAGAGCGTCATTGCCGGTTCCGCTGGGCGCCTGGCTCGATTGCGTTCTGGGACAATCGCGCCTGTCAGCATTATGCGGCGAGCGACTATTTCCCGCAAATACGCGTGATGGAACGGGTCACGATTGCCGGCGATCGGCCTTATTTCGACGCTGCAGCTTGAGCCGCGCACGGATGCCGGATTTCGATGTTCCGGCGCAACAGGGCTTGCCGAAATCAGCGGTCCGCGTCACGATACATCTTGTGTTTCAGGAGAGCGGTAGATGACGGGACTATTTGGCATGAATCGGAATATTGGTTGCAGTTTGCTGGCCGCATTGGCTCTGACGCTCGGCGCATGTGATGGCGGCGGCACGCAGGCACCCCCCGCGCCGACAGCAGAAGCGGTCGCAACGCAAACCCAAGCGGCCGTAACAGAGCCCGCCAAATTCACCCCCGAAGGCATCGCAGCGCTCGAAGCGCGGATGGGGCAATTTGTGACCGATGGCCAGCTCTATGCCATCCACACGCGGTTAGTACAAAACGGTGAAATTGTCAGCGACTTCAAGACCGGAATTGTCGGGCTCGAAGCGCAAAAACCCGTCGCCGAGGACACGATCTACCGCATCTATTCGATGACCAAGCCCGTCACCGGCGTCGCCATGATGATGCTCTGGGAAGAGGGCAAGTTCAGCCTTGATGACCCGGTGACCAAATACATCCCTGAATTTGAAAGCCTGCGCGTGCTTGACGGCACCAACGCCGATGGTACGCCGAAACTCGTGGACGCAAACCGTGCCCCGACCATGCGCGAAGTGATGAGCCACACGGCAGGGTTTGCCTATGGGCTTGCGGGCACAGATCCGGCCAATACCGCGTTTCGCGAGCGCCAGATCCTGCGCGCGCCGGACATGCAGACCTTTATCGAACAGGTCGCCGATGTGCCGCTCCTGTTCCAGCCCGGCGAGGCGTGGGCCTACAGCGCCTCGGTCGATATTCAGGGCTATCTCGTGGAAAAGCTCTCCGGCCAGAGCTTTGGCGCGTTTCTGGACGCGAGGATTTTCACCCCGCTCGGCATGCCGGACACCGGCTTTTACGTCCCCGAAGAAGACTATGACCGCCTCAGCGAGATCTATGGCTACCATCCTGAAACCGGCCAGCTTGTGCCCGTGCCCTATCCGCAGCTCCAGTTCCGCAAGGAAACCATCGCTTTCGAATCGGGCGGTGGCGGTCTTGTCTCGACGATGAATGATTATAGCCGCTTCACCCAGATGCTCCTGAACGAAGGTACGCTTGACGGGGTCCGATTGCTCAAATCCGAAACCGTGCAGCTGATGCGGACCAATGTTCTGCCCGAGGGCGTCTTGCTGTCCTCGCTCGGCCAGAACAGAGGCGAAACGCGCGAAGGGATCGGCTTCGGCCTCGACCTCGGCCTGCTCACCGATGCCGATGCAGGCGGCTTTCCGCATGGCACGGGCAGCTATTTCTGGGGCGGAGCGGCTGGAACATGGTTCTGGGTCGATCCGGTCAATGATCTCTATTTTATCGGCCTGATCCAGCTCTTTGATCAAGGCGGTGAGAAAGTCGAAACGCGCGATATTTCCGCCGGTTACGTCTATGGGGCTCTAGAGCAATAGGAGGGATGGAGGCGATGGCCAATTCAGCACCAACCGCCGCCGTCTTGCTGATCGGGGACGAACTTCTCTCCGGCCGCACACGCGACATCAACCTCTCGCAGATCGCCACCTTTCTGGCCCCGCTCGGCATTCCCGTCAAAGAGTGCCGCACCGTCAGCGACGAGCAGGCCGACATCATCGAAGCGGTCAATGCCCTGCGCGCCAAATACACCTATGTCTTTACCACCGGCGGCATCGGGCCAACCCATGACGACATTACAGCCGACGCCATTGCCGCAGCCTTCGGCGTCGGGATCGGCGAGCATGACGAGGCGCTTGCCATCCTGACCGAACGCTATGCGGCGTCCGGCATCGAGTTTACCAAAGCACGCCGCCGCATGGCGCGGGTGCCCGAGGGGGCAAGCCTCGTCAAGAACCCCGTCTCCGGCGCGCCCGGCTTCCAGACCGGCAATGTGTTCACGCTGGCCGGTGTGCCATCTGTGGCCCGCGTAATGCTGGAAGACATTGGCCATCGGCTCGAAAGTGGCGCGGTCGTGCATTCTGTCTCCGTGCGCGGACGCGGCGCAATGGAGGGCGCGCTGGCAGACCTGCTCGGGGCCCTGGCCAAAGAGCAACCGGACGTGTCGTTTGGCTCATACCCTTGGTTCAAATCACGCGACGATCACGGCGTGACATTGGTCGCACGCGGCACAGATCGCGAAGACATAGAGCGGGCCGCGCTCGCTATGGAAGGCGTGCTCGAACAGACAGGCATCGCAGCAGAACGATTGGACGGGGCATAGATATGAATGAGGGCGGGCTTTTGGGGTGGCTAACGCGGACACCCGTGATCTGTTTTTTCTTCGTAGCATTCATTCTGGTCGGCGCGGGCTTCTATTTCGTCGGACAAGCCAGTGGCGGCGTATTGCTTGATACGTTGATGAGCGGGGACGATGCGATGATCCGGCTGGCGCAAATGAGCCCCGAGCAAAGACAGGCGCATTTTCGCGGGACGGTGCTGCTCGATACGCTGTACCCGATCACCTATGTCGGCGCGATTGGCGGTCTGACCGCGCGGCTGGCAGGCAAATGGCGCGTCTGGGCGCTGCTGCCCATTATCTTTACCGCAATTGCGGACGGCATCGAGAACACTGCACAAGCGCTCGCGCTCGCCGGCCGGCCGGCCGAAACCCTACTAATCAAGGACATTGTCTCGCCTTTGAAATTCGGCGGACTGATAGTGGGCATAATTTTGATGCTTTTGCTGATTATGGTCGCTTTAATACGGCGGTTTAGGGCCGGTAGGGAGAAGACGAATGACTGATTTGATCCGTGTTGAACATCATGATGCTGTGGCGCTGGTCACGCTCAACCGGCCAGATGCGCTGAACGCATTAAGCCGCGCGCTGCGGGCCGAGCTTGTGTCGGTTTTTGCGCAACTGGCCAAAGACGAGACGGTGCGCTGTGTGGTGCTCACCGGCGAGGGGCGGGCGTTTACGGCAGGGGTCGATCTGAAGGAAGCAGGGGAAACCGGCTTTGCGCTCGGGGCCGATGGCGGCGAGATTGATCTGGCCAAAGCGCTGGATGCCTATCCGTGGCCAATCATCGGCGCGATCAACGGATTTGCGATCACGGGCGGGTTCGAACTGGCGCTGATGTGCGATGTCTTGCTCGCGTCAACAGAGGCGAAATTTGCCGACACACATGCCCGCGTCGGGATTATGCCGGGCTGGGGACTGTCCCAGAAACTCTCGCGCCTGATCGGGGCTAGCCGCGCCAAGGAACTGTCCTTTACCGGCAATTTCCTCGACGCCGACATGGCCGAGCGCTGGGGCCTGGTCAACCGCGTCTATGCGCCAAACGAGCTAATCCCGGCCGCGCTCAAACTGGGCCATGATATGTGCTCTTGCGATCCGGTCTTGCTCAAGAATTACAAAGCAGTGATTGATGACGGGCGGGCCATCGGCTTTGGCGACGCGCTGAAAATGGAAGTCGAACGCTCGGCCAAACACGCCGCCTCTGTCACCGCCGAAAGCGTCGAAGCAGCCCGCCAACAAGTCACCGCACGCGGACGCGGACAAAACGGCTAGAACAATTCGTGGTACGGACGGCCGGGCTTGAACCGGCAAGGCCCGGAGGCCGGCAGATTTTAAGTCTACTGTGTTTACCAATTTCACCACGCCCGCAGACGGACCCTAAATGCCTGCGCTTGGGCTTAAGTGCAAGACCTGTCGTGCCGGTTTGTGGGTCTGGCGTGCGGAAATAGGAGTTTGACCGGCTCCCTCACTTGTTATTTAGTGTGGCGCGAATGGTTGATCCGGTTCGGTTGGGGGCTGGTGGCAAGAAATGAGAAGAGTAGAAGCGTATATGAGCGGGATTAAGACAGTGGGCGTCATTGGCGCGGGGCAGATGGGCAACGGGATTGCGCATGTGTGCGCGCTGGCGGGCTATGATGTTGTGTTGAACGACATTTCCGACGAGGCGTTGAGCGCGGGGCTTGCGACCATTGAGCGGAATATGATGCGTCAGCTTTCGCGCGACCTGATCTCGAAAGAGGATATGGACGCAGGGCTGAAACGGATCGCGACCGCCTCGAGCATGGACCCGCTCGGGCAGGCCGATATGGTCATCGAAGCGGCGACCGAGAACCGCGAAGTCAAAGAAGCGATTTTCCGCTCGCTTGTGCAAGTGGTGCCCGAGCATGCGATTTTGGCGACGAACACATCGTCGATCTCGGTGACACGGCTGGCGTCTGTCACGGATCGGCCCGACAGGTTTATCGGATTGCACTTTATGAATCCGGTGCCGCTGATGCAGTTGATCGAAGTTATTCGCGGACTGGCAACTGATCAGGATACGTATGATGCGGCGGTCGGGTTTTCCGAACGTCTCGGTAAGACGGTGACCAATGCGGAAGACTATCCGGCCTTTATCGTAAACCGGATTTTGATGCCCATGATCAATGAAGCGGTCTACACGCTCTATGAGGGTGTGGGCAGCGTAACTGCAATAGATACAGCGATGAAGCTCGGCGCGAACCATCCGATGGGGCCGCTGCAACTGGCTGATTTTATCGGGCTTGATACGTGTCTGTCGATTATGCAGGTCTTGCATGACGGGCTGGCAGATACGAAATATCGTCCGTGTCCGCTGCTTGTGAAATATGTCGAAGCGGGATGGCTCGGCAAGAAAACCGGGCGCGGCTTCTACGATTATGGCGATGATGGCATGGTGCCGACGAGGTAGCTTTTATGCTCCGCTTACTGATAGTCTTATTTGTACTTTTTCTGTCCGCCTGTGCGCTGACGCCGCCTGCATCCTTTGTCACGGCTGATACGCCGGTGCCGCAATCTGCGAAAGATAGCCGCGAGGATGGCGTGTTACGCGACCGCGATGGACGGCCTGTGCGGCATGGTCTTTTGGGACAGGCTTTGCCAGCTTTTGAGGCGGCGTCGCTGACGGGCGAACTTGTTTCGAGCGCGGATCTTGCGGGACAGTGGACGGTGCTGGCCGCGTGGGGTGTGTGGTGTCATGACAGTCGGAATGATGCGGACAATATCAACGCGCTGGCGGGGGCTTTGGCAGCAGAAAACGGAATAGAGTTTTTGTCTGTACACATGCCATATAGTGCGGAACATGTGGACATTGCCTATCGCGGATTTGGCTCGGTTGAGGGGTTTTTCGAGGCAGAGGGCGTGGATTGGCCGGTGATTGTGGACGAGGATGCGAGCTTGCGCGATGCGTTGCAGATTGAGTGGACGCCAAGCTATTTGGTGGTGGCGCCGGACCTGACAGTGCGGGCATTCCGGACAGATTTTTCGGTGGCGGGCGAGGGGGCTGTGGCCGCTTTTGTGGACGATGTGAAACGGCTTTCGCGCGCGCCTTAGAGCATGGTTTATCCTACAGTTTTGAGTCTGTTCGGGCGGCGAGAAGTCTATTCGGGACTCTATTAGATTCTGGGGTTTGCTTGAAAAACAATATAAAATACAAAGATATGGACGCAAATTCCGGGTCTGGTTTGGCGTCCACTTTGTGTTTTTGCGCGGCGGGCTGGTGTGCGCCCTAATTCTCGACCGTGAAGGTCAGGCCGGCATGATCGACGAGCCGTTTGATCAGCTTGTGGCCCATAGCGGGGGCGGTGGTGTAGATGCCGCCGGGCTTGTCGGGGCAATCCTGAATGAGGCAGATCGCGCTTTCGGAGAGCATTTTCGAAGTTGAGCCATAGCCCGGATCGCGGTCGCCGGTGACGCCGACATCGAGGCGCTGGCCATCTGCGGTGAGGCCGACAAATAGGATGTCGAAGAAACCGTTTTCGCGTTCTTCCTTGCTCGGACCTTCGCCGGGCTTGGGAGCGTCTTCGCCGCCAAGGGGATTGGAGCTCGCCACAGCTTCGGCGGCCGCTTTACCCTGTTCGCCCGGTCCGGTGATCATCATTTCATCATAGATGAAATCGGTTCCATAAGGATGACCAAGCAGAGCGTTCGAGCGGTGGACATTCTTGGTGTTGATCGAGGCCATGATGAACGGGGCGACCCACATATCGAGCGTTTCGTCAAATTCCGGTTTCATGCCGGAGGGTTGTTCGGGGCCGGTAAAGCCCGGGGCGAGAGCGTAAGGGTCTACCATCAAACCCATCAGTGTAGGATCTTTCTGGATGGCGGCCATAGAGGCTGTGAGGCTCGCCGCTGTTCCGCCGGAAAAAGTGCCCTGCATTTTGCGGACGCGGCCTTTGATGCGCGGCACAGGTGCGCCAAAGCGTTTTTGCGCTTCGGCTTGCAGGAAGGCGATGCCGAGATCGGTGGGGATCGAATCAAAGCCGCAGGAGAAGACAATACGCGCGCCGGATTTTTGGGCGGTGGCTTCGTGCGCGTCGATCATGTGGCGCATCCATGTTGTCTCGCCGCACAGATCGACATAGTCCGTACCCGTCTCAGCGCAGGCGGCGACCAGGTCTGAGCCGTAGAGCTGGTAGGGGCC
>CALLCD010000114.1 GCA_938049795.1 uncultured Hyphomonadaceae bacterium
GACGCCTCATGCAGCACGCTTTCAAGGTCACGCCCCGCCGCTTCAAGGGTTGCGCCGATCTCCTGCTGGTCGGCTTTGGACGGCTCACCTAGCTCGAGAAACCCGTCCACAAACAGCCGCAATCCGGCATGGGTCGGCAACCGGCCTGCGCTGGCATGGGGCGCATCAAGCAGGCCGAGCGCGGCGAGATCGGCCATGACATTGCGGATCGAGGCGGGCGAGAGATCAAGCCCCGTTTTCGACAGGGTGCGCGAGCCGACCGGTTCACCCGTTTCAAGATAGGATTCCACAATCTCGCGAAACACCGCACGCGCGCGGTCATTCATGGATTGAAGCGGGGACTGATCGGCCATGCGATTGATTTAAGCCCGCGCGGGCATGGGTGCAATGGTTTCGTGCGCTGGAGACGTATTGGAACGGGCCGAAGCGGCCGCTTTGATCAAGGCTTGGCCGTAGCGGGCATGGCCTCAGTCATGACATCCTGCACCTGAAAGGCGAGATCGAGCGCGTCGCCCATAAAGGCGCGGTCGGTCGAGAGCAGCAAGAAGCGCTCCATCATGCCATTAAGGTCAGGCACTTGACCGGCGGTCAGCTCCGTCTCCATCGCAGAAAATTCGCCTTCAAGCCGTCCGAGGAGGCTCTCAAGCGTTTTCTGGTTCCCGTCATCATTGGCAATGTCGAGCAGGCCCGTCAAAGCGCCGGTAATATTGGGCATTTCGGCCATCACCGCTTCGACATCTGCGCGCTCTGGCAATTGATCAAGCGCCTGCTCGACACGGGCGCGGCGGTCGGCATCGGACTGCGCAAGCGCGGGCAATGTGGACACGGCCAGAAGAGCGGACATAAGTGCGAAACGGATCATAGCTGATCTCCCTTGGGCGGTTAGGTCTCTGGAAAGATAGCGCATTTTTGGGCATTTAGCGAATAGGGTTAACAGTTGGCAAATATGGACCCACCTCATTTGCGGGCTTGATGTTGGGCCAAACAAGGCCGAGATAGGGGCTATGGCTGATCTTTATCATAATCGCGTGCTTGAACTTGCCGCCAATATCCCCGCGCTTGACCCTATCGACGGGGCGGATGGGTCGGCGGAGAAAGTCTCGCGCATTTGCGGCTCAACGGTGCGGGTCGATGTCACGCTGAATGAGGCGGGTACGCACATCGCGGCAATCTGTGTGGACCCGAAAGCGTGCGCGCTCGGACAGGCGGCCACGGCGATCCTGGCCGAGGGCGCGGTGGGCGCGTCGATTGACGAGATCGAGGCCGCACATGACGGTTTGCGGGCGATGCTTAAAGACGGCGCAGAGCCGCCAAAAGGCCGGTTCTGGGAATTGCGGCATCTGGCAGGTGTCGCTGATTACCCGCCGCGCCACGGCTCGACGCTGTTGGCGTTCGAAGCAGCTCTGGCAGCCATTGACGCCGCACTTAGCGCCCGAAACGGTCCGCCAACCACGCCCGCGCCATCAACGCCATAAACACGAGCGGGATCACGCATTCCGCCAAGAGGCGCGAAAAGACCCCGCTCGAGTGTTTTCGCAGATAGCGCGCAAACCCCCTCGCCTTATGGCGCTCAACAAAACCGCTCGAAACATCCGATGTGGCCCCATAATGGAGCGCACCGGCGCGGGGCTGATAGATCACCTCGCCGCCCGCAAGATGGACCCGTTTGCAAAGATCAATATCCTCGACATGGAGGAAATAATCCTCGTCAAACCCGCCAAGCTGACGATAACCCGCCGCGTCGATCAGGAAGAAAGCACCGGAGGTGACATCGACCGCAATGGGCTCTGCGGGTTGCGGGACAAGCGGCATATTTACCCCCGCCCCACCAACAAGTTTCGAGACGAGCCGCCCCACGGTCAGCTCGCGCCGCATCGGTCCGCGCTGGTTCTGCCCGTAAATATCGAAAATCCGGCCACCGACGAGCGTGGGCGAACGGCGGTCTTTGCTCGCTTGCACCAAAGCGCCGAGCGCGTCAGGCCGTAAGACGCAATCAGGATTGATGATCAGAAGCTGGTCCGCGCTGGAGGCGGCCGCACCGAGATTGACCGCGCGGCCAAAGCCGAGATTCTCGCCCGTGCTGATCAGCTGCGCTTTCGGTGTACGGGCGGCGAAGCGGGCAAGCCAGTCACGCATATCTTGCGGATTGCCATTGTCGACAATCACCAGCGCGCCAATCTCCGTCTGAGCAGCGAGCGCGTGGAGGCAATCCTTAAGCGGGCGGCCCGTATGGAAAGTAACCACGATCGCGGCGATGCCGGTCATGGCGTCTGGCTCTGGTTTTGCCGAACGAGAACGATCAGCGCGCAACACACAACCGCAAGGCTCGCCCAGAAGCTCTCGTCCCACGCGCTGTAAGCCACCGCAAACAGAGCCACCGCGCCGCCCATCACGCCGGCAATCGCGATTCTCGTGCCCTTGGTCAGCGTGGCCGGCGCGGGCATGGTACGCCCCAGAAACACCAGCGCCACCGCCAGAAGAAGCGCCCCGACAAGTCCGGTCTCAGCCCAGATCTGGAGCGACATATTGTGCGTATGGTTCGGGATCAAACGGGCATTGATCAGCGTCGGGTCGAGCACAGAGAGCAGATCAGGGCGGCTGGCATAGGTTTCGCTCCACACATTGACCGCATCAACGCCATGCCCGAAGACCGGCTTGCTCTCGATCTTTTCAAGCGCCGTCTGCCAGATGACAAGGCGCTGCTCGGCAGACAAGGGCAGAGTAACCGCTTCCGGGGTCACAAAACTTAGCAAAGCCTTGGCGAGCAGCGGCGTTGCCACAATCGCAGCGGCGATGAGATTGAACACAAGGCGAAATCCCGACTGTCCCATCACCAAAAGCAACACCAAAATACCGCCGCCAAATGTCCAGCCCAGAAATCCGGAAAGCGCATCATGTTCGAGCAACACCCACCCGCCAGCCGCCAGGAGCAAAAGTGCCAGCACCCCTGCCACCCGCTGCGAAAATCCATCCACCCAAACCCCGATGGCAAGTGGAAGCACCATCGCCAGAAGATTGGTATTGCGCCCCAGACTTTGCGGGGACGGCACCCACATATCTGACGAGTCCGCCACCAGAAGGCTCTCGCGCTGGATTGCGAGCCAGATCAGCAGGCCAAGCTGCAACAGCACCGCGACGGGAAAGCCCCTCTGCAGTCCGGCCAGTGTCTCTGCAGGCAATGCGAGAACAACCGCAAGGAACAGACAGACCCCAACCGCGCTTAACACAAACCGGATATGCGCCGCCTCAATCGCAAAATTGCCTTCACCCAGTGACCCGCTGATCAGAGGAACATCAGCCGGGGACCACAGCGCTGTCAGACAGACCCAGACCAAAAACACACCGAACACAATGACATCACGTCGCGGGCGCTTGACGAGATAACGCCGACCGAAAACCAGTCCGAACACGAACAGCAAAGGCGCAAACATCTTCCCGCCCGCAAACGTCGCAATCGGCCAAAGCGCGACAAGAAGGACAGGCACAAGCATATGGATTCCAGACCTATTCGCGTTTCGACCGCAGATATTGCTAACGCTGGGCAATTGGCACGCATAAAGTCGAGCCTGATCCAATGCAAGGGCGCACGCTCAGGCAAGCTTGCTCCTTCACACCTTAACTGATAGCCAGATCGCAATGATTGCCGCACTCCATTTGAGAATCCGCGCCTATCGCAAGCGCTGGAAATCGCCCCATCGTGGCGAGACCGAACTATCCCTCTTGCCTCAATTGGTGCCCCCCGGCGTCGGCGTGGATATCGGCGCGAACAAAGGCACTTACTCGTATTTTTTGTCCAAGCTCTGCACAAATGTCATCGCCTATGAGGCCAATCCCGACCTTGTGCGGGTGCTCCGAACTTATCGCCTCAAGGGCCTGGATGTCCGTCCTTACGCCCTCTCCGACCAGACCGGCGAAGCCACCCTTTACATCCCTTTGTCCAAATCGGGTGCAAGGCGCAACAATGTCGCCGGGCTCGATCAGCAAGGGCCGATGACAGACGAGATCAAGGTCGAGTGCCGGCGGCTTGACGACGAAGATCTCCACAATGTCAGCTTCATCAAGATTGATGTTGAAGGCCATGAACTGTCAGTCTTGCGCGGGAGCACCCAAACCATCCAACGCAACAGACCGACATTATTGATCGAGATCAATGGCGGTCCTGACACACCCAATGCCAAAACCGTGCTCGGCCTGCTGGCCTCTTGGGACTATGTTGTCCTTCAGCATTTCAAAGGCAAAATCGTTCATTATTCGGATGTCCCCGAAGCGGAACGAAAACCACGGCATCGCAATTACATTTGCTTACCGCGCAAGCTGGAAACACCCGCCCCCTAAAGCGCAGCTTAGCTGAAATTTGATCTATTTTTCAATCATTTAAAAACCTATCCGAGCGATAAGGGTTTTGTTGGGTCATTGTGTAGATTTGGGGTTGGTATGTCGCTCAAGATAGAATTAGGCGTGGTTGTGTTCACGGCACTTGCCGGACTTGGTGTCTTTCACGAGGCCAAGCCGCTCGAACCGCTTGCGCCGACCGAGCGGCATTCGGCCTTTATTGCCGAGGACTATGCCGCTTTTGATCGCGATTTCGAAGTTAAAGGCGAGACTTGTGAGGTTGGGCTGGAACGGCGCGGGATGTGCTTTACCTCCTCACCGCTGCAAGCCCGCATCATTGAGGGCCAGCCGGTCCCGCTGAATGTACCGCTATTGGCCGCCGAGTTCCCGATCCTCGTTGCCTTGCCGGTCAAAGAAGAAACGCAGAAACTCTTGCGCTATGGCACAACGCTCGCTCTGATCGACACTGAGAGCCGGGTGGTCGAAGATGTGCTCTATCTCGACGCCAACACATTTGCCGACGCGACAGGCGACGACCAGACGCAAATGGTCACCAAGGCTGAAGATAAGACAGTCGGCTAGCTTTGTGCGGCCCGTTTGAGGTCTGGCGCAAGCGCGTCAGCGGCAAGCTTGGTGAGCGCTTCGTCCAGCGAGATCATCTCCTGCGCCTTGGAGCCAAACCGCCGAAGCGCCAATGTGCCCTCCTCGGCTTCTTTCGCTCCGACCACGGCAATGATCGGCACTTTCTTGACTGAATGCTCGCGGACTTTGTAATTGATTTTCTCCGAGCGCAAATCGGTTTCCACGCGCAAGCCCGCCGCGCGCAGTTTGGCCGCCGCCTCTAGCGCATAATCGCCAGCGCCTTCGGAAATAGACGCCACCACAATCTGCACCGGCGCCATCCAGAGCGGAAACGCGCCAGCATAATTCTCGATCAGAATGCCAAGGAACCGCTCGAACGAACCAAGGATTGCCCGATGCATCATGACCGGGCGATGTTTGGCCCCATCCTCGGCGACATAGCTCGCATCCAACCGTTCGGGCAGAACATAATCGGCCTGAATGGTTCCCGTCTGCCATTCGCGGCCGATGGCGTCTTTCAGGACGAAATCAAGCTTTGGCCCGTAGAACGCCCCGTCGCCCGGATTGTATTCGACCTCAAGACCCGTCGCATCCGCCGCCGCTTTCAAAGCCGCCTCGGAGCGATCCCAGACCTCGTCCGCCCCCGCACGAATTTCGGGCCGGTCGGAGAACCGGACCTTCACCTCGTCAAACCCGAGATCCTTGTAGACGCTTTGCAACAAAGTACAGAACGCGCCCACTTCCTCGGTGATCTGGTCCTCGCGGCAGAAAATATGCGCATCATCCTGCTGGAAAGCCCGCACCCGCATCAGGCCATGCAGCGCGCCGGACGGCTCATAGCGGTGGCATGAGCCAAACTCGGCAAGCCGCAAAGGCAGATCGCGATAGGATTTCTGGCCAGAGCTGAACACTTGCACATGACACGGACAATTCATCGGCTTGACCGCCAGCGTCTTGTCTTCCTCGTCAATGGTCGAAATGAACATGTTCTCGCGATACTTGTCCCAATGGCCGGACTTTTCCCAGAACACACGGTCCATCAGCGCGGGCGTCTTGATCTCGCGATAGCCCGCTTCGATCTGACGGCGGCGCATATAGTCTTCGAGCGCGCGATAGAGCGTGTAGCCCTTGGGATGCCAGAAGGCCTGGCCCTGCGCTTCTTCCTGGAAGTGAAACAGATCAAGCTGGGTGGCAAGTTTTCTGTGGTCGCGTTTTTCCGCTTCTTCGAGTTTTGTCAAATGCGTTTTGAGCTGTTTGGGGTCGGCCCATGCGGTGCCGTAAATGCGTTGGAGCATTTCATTATTGCTGTCCCCGCGCCAATAGGCACCGGCGAGCTTCATCAGTTTGAATGCTTTGGGCAGCTTACCCGTGGACGCCAAATGCGGGCCGCGACACAGATCATACCACTCACCCTGCCGGTAGACGGTGATCGCTTCGCCGGGCGGAATAATGTCGTCAATGATCTGGGCTTTGTAGTCTTCACCGATGGATTTGAACGTCTCGATGGCCTGATCTTTCTGCCAGACCTCGCGAATGATCGGATAGTCGGCGTCGATAATCTCGGCCATTTTCGCTTCGATTCTTTCAAAATCTTCGGTCGAAAAAGGCTCCTCGCGCGCAAAATCATAATAGAAGCCGTCTTCCACCGTCGGCCCGATGGTGACCTGCGTGCCCGGATAAAGCGCTTGCACGGCCTGGGCGAGCACATGGGCGGCGTCATGGCGGATCAGTTCCAGCCCGTCCTCGTCTTTGGCGGTCAACAGTTCGACCGACGCGCTTCCCTCGAGCGGCCGCGTGACATCATAAAGATCGCCGTCCACACGGGCGACGAGCACTTTTTTCGCAAGCGAATTGGAAATGGACTTGGCCACATCCATCGGCGTTGCACCGGCCTCATACTCGCGCACGGAGCCATCGGGAAGCGTTACCTGTATCATCGTCGGTCTCTATTCTTTATGATCGTGAGAACAGGACTTAACGTGCTTTCGCCAGCGCGCAAGTTTCCA
>CALLCD010000115.1 GCA_938049795.1 uncultured Hyphomonadaceae bacterium
GATGCGATGGAACGCGGGGAGGATTTCTCCGATTGGCTCTGGTCATATGTCGATGGCAAGCCGATTGTCAGCCATGCCGAGGACTTCCGCGAGCGGCCGGTCAAGACGGAGATTTCCGAACGTCTTGCCAAAGATCTGAAAAAACGCGGGCACAAGTTTTGTGGCCCCGTCATCGTTTATGCGTTCATGCAGGCGGTCGGCATGGTCAATGATCACGAGATCGGTTGCCCGCGCCACAAAGCGGTGCAGAAACTTACCCGCTAGACGGGGCGGCCAAGGCGGCTTAGTCTGGTAGGCCGTTTTAGACGATAAAAGGAACAGCCCCCCGCGCGCTGTAGCCAGAATGATAAAACCCGTTATTTCCGCCACCGGCCTGTGGACGCCCGAAGCGTCGGTTTCCAATGAGGAACTTGTCGCAAGCTTCAACCAGTGGGCTGACAATTGGAATGCTGAACATGCCGCTGAAATTGAGGCCGGCACCGCAGAAGCGAAGACGCATTCCTCGGTCGAATTTATCGAGAAAGCGTCGGGCATCAAATCGCGCTTTGTGATCGACAAGGCGGGGATTATTGACCCGGACACCATGCGGCCACGCATTCCTGAACGGCCCAATGAAGAGCCGAGCCTGCTGGCTGAAATGGCGGTGAACGCGTCAAAACAAGCGCTGGAACGCGCAGGCCGGACGGCGGAAGATGTTGATGCGGTCCTGTGTGCGTGTTCGAATTTGCAGCGCGCTTATCCGGCGATTGCGGTCGAGATACAGGATTTGCTGGGCATTGAGGGGTTTGCCTTTGATATGAATGTGGCGTGTTCGTCGGCGACATTCGGCATCCAGACCGCAGCGGACATGGTGCGCACGGGCAGCGCGCGGTCGGTCTT
Source organism: uncultured Hyphomonadaceae bacterium (assembly GCA_938049795.1). GTDB lineage: Bacteria > Pseudomonadota > Alphaproteobacteria > Caulobacterales > Hyphomonadaceae > CALLCD01. Next base: position 880 of record CALLCD010000115.1, read on the forward strand.
GATGGTCAATCCGGAAGTCTGCTCGGCGCATTTGAACTTTACCGATCGGGACAGCCATTTCATTTTCGGAGATGTGGCGACCGCCGTTCTGGTTGAGGCCGAAGACATGGCGTCCAAAGCCCATTGGGACATATTGGGCACGAGCCTCAAGACCAAATTCTCGAACAATATCCGCAATAATTTCGGCTTCTTGAACAATGCCGCGCCCGAAGGGATTGGCGCGCGAGACAAATTGTTCATGCAGGAGGGCCGCAAAGTCTTCAAGGAAGTCGTGCCCATGGTCGCCCGCATGATTGGCGACGAAATGGAGCGGCTGGACTTGGCCCCGACAGACCTCAAACGGCTCTGGCTGCATCAGGCCAACGCGAATATGAACCGGCTGATCTCGTCCAAAGTGCTTGGCCATGAAGCCAGCGCCGAAGAAAGCCCGACCGTGCTCGACACCTATGCGAATACAAGCTCGGCTGGGTCGATCATCGCGTTTCACAAATATTCCGAGGATTTTGCCACTGGCGATAAGGGGCTGATCTGCTCGTTCGGGGCGGGCTATTCGGCGGGGACTGTTTTTGTTGAGCGGGTCGGCTAGCGGCCCATTTCTGAGACCAAACCGGAGACTGATCAGATGACCCTACGCCCCCTCGCCTTCGCTGCGGCAGCGCTCGCATTTGCCGCCTGCCAACAGCCCGCATCAAGTGTGGACGCGGCGACGCTCTCTGCCGTGGACACGTCGGGGATGACGTTTTTCCTGACAAGCGCCGGGCCGGGCGACGGGGCGAACCTTGGCGGACTTGACGGCGCAGACGCCCATTGCGCAGCGCTCGCTCGTGCGGCAGGGGCAAGCACGCAAAACTGGCGGGCTTATCTTTCGACCAATGGCGCAGGCGGGGTTCATGCGAAAGACCGGATCGGGACCGGACCGTGGACGAATGCGCGCGGACAGACGGTGGCGACCAGCGTGGCCAATCTGCTCGATGCAGGAGCCAATAATCTCTCCAAAACCACCTCGATCAGCGAGCGCGGCGAGATCATCAATGGACGCGGCGATAGGCCGAACCGTCACGACATTCTGACCGGCTCGGACGGGGCGGGGCTTGCCACCGAAGACACGTGCGGCAACTGGACGCTGAACGGCGAAGGCTCGGCAACCGTTGGTCATCATGACCGGATCGGCGGCGGCGCGGACCCGACCCATTGGAGCACAGCGCATGGTTCGCGTGGCTGTTCGCAAAGCGCGCTGCAAAGCTCGGGCGGGGACGGCTTGTTCTACTGTTTCGCGACGGACTAGACTGCAAGAGCCCGCTTTCCGTTACGTCCAGCATCGACAAAGCTTGCCAGCTTGCTAAGCTTTCGTAAGGACCAATAGCGGAGGGCCTGTCATGCATCCATGCCACCATACGAAAACGCATCCGGACAAACCGGCTTACACAATGGCAGGCTCTGGCGAGGTGGTCACGTTCAGCCAGCTTGATCGGCGCTCGAACCAGACCGCCCATGCCCTGCGCGAGGCGGGATGTAAACCCGGCGACACGATTGCGATTTTTGCGGAGAACTCCGCGCGTTATTTCGAGCTCTGCTGGGGCGCACAAAGGGCGGGGCTTTATTTTGTCTGCATCTCATCACGGCTGACCCCGCCGGAGATTGAATATATTTTGCGTGACAGTGGCAGCCAGCTTTTGATTACCTGCGCAAACAAGGCCGCGATTGCACGCGAAGCGGCGGATTTGGCAGACATTACGGACCGCTGGGTGATTGACGGGGATGTGGACGGTTTCACCTCTGTTGAGACATGGCGCGAACGGTTTCCTGAAACCCCAATTGCCGATGAGATGGCGGGCACGGATATGCTCTATTCGTCCGGCACGACGGGACGCCCGAAAGGGTTGCGCCCACCGCTTGAACGGGGCGCACCGATTGATGCAGATAATGTCCTTGTGCAGATTTCACGGCAGCTTGCAGGGGCGGACGAGAACACGATCTATCTCTCCCCCGCTCCGCTCTATCATGCCGCTCCTTTGCGCTGGTCCATGTCGATGACGAAAATTGGGGCAAGTCTTGTGGTGATGGAGAATTTCGACGCAGAAGGTTTCCTCGCCCATGTCGAAAAATACAAGGTGACGCACACACAGACGGTGCCGACTATGTTTGTGCGTATGCTGAAATTGCCTAAAGAGGTGCGCGAGCGCTATGATGTGTCGAGCCTGAAATTCTGCATACACGCGGCCGCGCCTTGCCCTATTCCGATCAAGGAGCAGATGATCGACTGGTGGGGGCCGGTGATCGAGGAGTATTATGCGGGCTCGGAGGGCAATGGCATGACGTGGGCGAAGACCGATGAATGGCTCGCGCATAAGGGGACAGTTGGCCGCGCGATCTGGGGCGAGGTTCATATTTGCGGGGAAGATGGCGCAGAGCTGCCGGTGGGCGAAGAAGGCCAGATCTATTTTGGCGGAACACCGGCACCGACCTATCACAATGATAGCGAGAAGACGAAAAAGGCCCGCCACCCGAACCGTGACGACTGGTCCTCGCTCGGTGATGTCGGCAAGCTGGACGCGGACGGCTATCTCTATCTGACCGACCGGAAGGCCTTTATGATCATTTCTGGCGGGGTGAACATCTATCCGCAGGAGACGGAGAACATATTGATCACCCATCCGAAAGTCGCCGATTGCGCGGTGATCGGTGTGCCGGATGATGATTTTGGCGAAGCGGTCAAAGCGGTGGTTCAGCCGATGGAGGGGATTGAACCGTCCGCCGAGCTGGCCGAGGAGTTGATGGCGTTTTGCGTTGACAATCTATCGAAACTCAAATGCCCCAAAAGCATTGATTTTGATCCCGAACTGCCGCGCCATCCGACGGGCAAGCTGTATAAACGGCTGATCCGTGACCGCTATTGGGGCAAGACAGGCAGCCGGATCATTTAGGTGGTGCGCCGGTAACACGCTTTTTCGGTGACAGCCCTTAACGGTCCGCTTATCGTGGACGCTATGACAGATCTTATCCCGAACCAGCGCCATCTTTTCGACATTCCGGATGAGGTGGCTTATCTGAATTGCGCGACGATGGGGCCGATGCCGCTGGCCGCGCTTGAGGCTGGACGGGCGGGACTGGCGAAGAAAGCCCAGCCCTGGCAGATCAGCACGGCGGACTTTTTCAAGGACACTTCCAGTCTGCGGCCAAAGCTTGCGCGGCTTATCAATGCGGAGGCTGACACAATCGCTTTTGTCCCCTCGGTTAGCTACGCCACGGCGACAGCGGCGCAGAATATTGCGCTCGAGGCGGGCCAGAGCATTTTGATTATGGCGGACCAATTCCCGTCCAATGTCTATGTCTGGCGCGATCTCGCCGCGCGCACGGGCGCAACGCTCAAAACCGTGGACGAACCGACGGGCAACATGTCGCTGTCTGATGCGATGCTTGAGGCGATTGGGCCGGAGACGGGGCTTGTTGCCTGTTCGCACGTGCGCTGGACGGACGGCATGAAGCTCGATCTCGAAGCGATCAGTGACAAGTGTCGCAGCGTGGGCGCGGCGCTGGTGCTCGATCTGACGCAAAGCTGCGGGGCAATGGCGTTTGATGCGAGCCGCGTCAGGCCGGACTTTATGGTTGCGGCGGGGTATAAATGGATGCTTGGGCCCTATTCGGCGGGCTTTATGTATGTGGCCAAACACCGGCAGAGTGGCCGCCCGCTCGAGCACAATTGGATCACGCGGAAAGGCTCGACCGATTTTACGCAATTGACGCAGTATACGGATGAGTATGGACCCGGTGCCCAGCGGTTTGATATGGGCGAGCGCTCGAATTTTGCGCTTTTGCCTGCGCTCGAGGTGGCGGTTGATCTGTTGCTCGATTGGGGCGTGGCGCGGATCGAACACACGCTGGGTGCGGCCAATCGCAAACTGGCGGACCAATTGGCGGAGATCGGAATGCCCTGTCCGGATGAGGACGGGCGCGGGGCGCATTATCTTGGGGCGAAACTGCCTAAGGGTGCGCCGCCTGATTTGACCGAACAGCTCACCGCCCGGCATATTCACGTGTCCCGACGCGGAAACACGCTGCGCATTACGCCCCACCTCTACAACACGCAAGACGATGCAGATCGGCTGATCGCAGCGCTGAAACAGGCGATTTAGCGTAAGGCAAACCCAATTTCCTTGGCGTCACACCTTGCAGTTCGCCCCAACAGCGGCAACACTGATAACACGCCAATTAAGTCAGGAGATCACATCATGGCCAATCCTCGCAAAGTCGCATTTGACGATCTGGAATCCCTTGCCGGCGAACATATCGGCACCTCCGACTGGCACACAGTCGACCAGGATCGCGTGAACATGTTTGCCGAGGCGACCGGCGACCATCAATGGATCCATGTCGATGTCGAACGCGCAACACAGGCGCTCGGCAGCCCGATTGCGCATGGCTTCCTGACGCTCTCGCTCTTGCCCATGTTGTCGGCCGAGGTGCTCAACGTGTCGGGCGTCTCGCGCGGGATCAATTATGGCTCCAACAAGATGCGGTTTACAAATATGGTCCCCGTCGGCTCGAAAGTGCGGCTGAGCCAGAAATGCGTCTCGGTCGAGCCTAAAGCGGGCGGCAAGCAGATGAATGTCGAAAGCACCATCGAAATTGACGGGCAGGACCGTCCAGCGCTTGTGGTCGAGGGAATCACCGTACTCTACGGCTAGCCGACCAGAAAGGTCGCCCGAGCGCCGCATTGCTGGCACTTTTGAGCGGCAGGGTGGGGAAGCGTAAGATTTCAATGAGGGAAAGAAAAACTATGGGACACAAACTGATGATGCCGGCCGCCTTCGCAGCCATTCTGGTCGCGAGCGCAGGCTTGGCCCACGCACAAGAGACAAGTGCGCAAGAGGCCATCGACTACGGCAATGATGATTCCGGATGGTCCAATGATGGCGAATGCGACGATCCGCGCTTTGAAGGCGAAGGCATGGCTTCTTCGCTCGACCGCGCGACAATCGGCAAGGACGCCACCGACTGCCGGACGCTGCTCGAAAGCGGCAAAGTGATCTACTCTCTTGTCCAGTACGACCCCGACCTGACCGTATTCAACGGCATCGAACTAGGCGACAATGCAAGCAATTGGGCCAATGACAATGTCTGCGATGACCCACGTTTTGTTGGCGAAGGGATGTCCGTCAGCCCGCTGCACAAGGACATTATGCACGACCGGAATGACTGCTCCTATGGCGTCCAGCTTGGCACCCTCACCTTGGCCGACACGCTGCCTGATGAGGTCGAGACGGTCTATGAAGGCATCGATTTCGGGCACGACAAAGGCACATATGTCGATGATCAGGAGTGCGACGATCCGCGCTTTTTCGGCTCCGGCATGGCCTCGGTCAGCCTCGACAATGGCAACATTATGGGCGACCGGCTCGACTGTCTGGCCGCTTACAAGGAGGGCACGGTTGACCTGAAAGTCAATTTTGTCGTGGACGGCTTTTTCTTTGGCGACGATACAAGCCTTTATGCCAATGATGGCGAGTGTGATGACCCACGCTTTGAAGGTCGCGGCAGTGCCAAGAAGCCGGCTTTGTCCGCGCTTGAACATGATGGCACGGACTGTATCGCCGCATGGAAAGCCGGACGTATCAGAGCCGTGGCCGAGCGGGATCTGAACGGTATCCTGATCCTGGCCGGTACACTTTTTGGCAATGATGCCAGCCAATTCAGCAATGATGGCGAGTGTGACGATCCGCAGTTTATCGGGCAAAGCATGGCCAATGGTGGCGGATCCGCCGAGCATCGTGGCCGTGACCGCACCGACTGTCTGACCGCGTTTCAGGCTGGCTCTCTCAAGATTGCGCCGGTCGTCCCCGTTAATCAGCAGATTACCGTATCGGGCATTGATTTTGGCGATGATGAAAGCGCGTTTGCCAATGATGGCGAGTGCGACGATCCGCGCTTTACCGGCGAGGGCGTTGCAGCCAATCCGCAGGAAGGCAATCGCGGGCATGATGCGAGTGATTGTCTGGCTGGCTTTCAGGCCGGGACTGTGACGCTGACCGAATAGGCGCTCGGCCGTTCAAAATCAAACCGGACAGGCGGCGGATCTCTTTTCGGGGTTCGCCGCCTCTCTGTATCAAATTCGCGTCAACACAGGGTGTCGGGGATAGTCTCGGGCAGACGCGCACGGTAAGATCGCGCTGGAAAATAAAGGGAATACAAATGGCAGATCAGGACCGGATCAAACGCACGGACAGAGAATGGCGCGAACTGCTCACGCCGGAGCAATACCGCGTTGGCGTCAAAGAAGGCACGGAACGGGCACGCACGCCGGGCAATCTGGACGATGAGAAACGCGATGGGCTGTTCAAATGCGTTGGCTGCGGCACACCGCTCTGGTCGTCAAAGCACAAATTTGACAGCGGCACCGGTTGGCCAAGTTTCTTTGCCCCGATTGGCAAAGATGTGGTCGCCACCAAGACGGATTTCAAACTGGTCTATCCGCGCACGGAATGCCATTGCGCCAAGTGCGGTCTGCATATGGGCCATGTCTTCAAGGACGGCCCTGCCCCCACCGGCGAGCGCTGGTGCATTAATGGCGTCGTGCTCGATTTCGATCCCGAGGGCGGCACGGACAATGGCGACGCTTAACCCCATCTCCACATAAAGAGCGAACCCAATATGACCGACCTCTCCCCGCCGAAGGCCGCGCGCACGCCTCAGACCATTGAACAAATGGGACGTACACGCACAGACCCATATCATTGGCTCAAGGATGAGAACTGGCAGGAGGTGATGCGCGATCCCGCTCGTCTGCGCGAAGACATTAAGGACTATCTGGTGGCGGAGAACGCCTATACGAAGGCTGGGCTTGAGGTCCCTCATGACGCGCTTTGCAAAACGCTGATTGCGGAGATGCGCGGGCGTATTCAGGAGGATGCCAGCTCGGTGCCCGCAATTGATGGTCCCTATGCGTATTATTCACGCTACCGGACGGGTGAGGAATATCCCGTCTTTGCACGGCGTGATGCGCGCGACGCCCACAATAGCGAAGCGGAAGAGACCATTCTGTTTGATGGCGCGCTTGAGGGTAAGGGTAAAGCCTATTTCGACATTGGCAGCGTCGCCCATTCGCCTGACCATAAGCGGCTTGCCTATTCGATCGACGAACAGGGCAGCGAATATGGCACGCTGCGCGTCCGCGATATTGCGAGCGGCGACGATCTGGGTGTGAGAATTGAAACGACAACCGGAGGCGTGGCCTGGACCCGCAATTCCCAATGTTTCTACTGGGTTCATAAGAATGAAAACGGCCGATCCGAAGCCGTCTTCCGCCATGACATTGCCACGGGCGAAGACACGCTGATCTATCGCGAAATGGATGAGGGGTTTTTTGTCAGTGTTTCTGAGAGCCAGTCGGGGGATATGGTTTTCATCACTGCTAATGACCACACGACAAGCGAGGTCTACTGGATCAGCGCGGATGAAACAACGGGTACGGACATTCACTGCATCGCCGAGCGCAAAGCCGGTCATGAATATGATGTCGTCCATCATGATGACGCCTTCTTCATCCAGACGAACAAGGATGGTGCGGTGGATTTCAAGATTATGCGCGCCGAAATTGATACGGGTGATCCGGAGACATGGATTGATATTGTCCCGCACCGGCCGGGCAGCCTGCTGATTGATATGTTGGCGCTGAAGGAGCATCTGATCTGGCTTGCGCGGACCGATGGGTTGCCGGCGATTACGATACGTGAGCGGAGCACGGGGGAGACCCGAGAGATTGATTTTGATGAACCGGCCTATTCGCTTGGCATTTCCGGCGGCTATATGTTTGACACCACCATCTTCCGCTTTAGCTATGCCTCCCCGTCCACACCGGACCAGATCTCCGATTATGATATTGCCACGGACGAGCGGACCTTGCGCAAAACACGGCAGGTTCCTTCCGGCCATACGCCAAGTGACTATGTAGTCGAGCGCTTGATGGCTCCGGCGAGCGATGGGACGGAGATCCCGATGACGCTCTTGCGTCATAAGGATACGCCGGTTGACGGTACGGCGCCCCTATTGCTCTATGGTTATGGCTCTTATGGCATCACCATCCCCGCATCTTTCTCAACCGCTCGCCTGTCGCTGGTTGATCGCGGTTTTGTCTATGCCATCGCCCATATCAGAGGCTCCACGGCGAAGGGCTATCAATGGTATCTTGACGGCAAGCTGGACAAGAAGATCAATACGTTTACGGACTATGTGACCGCCGGTGAGTATCTGATCGAACGCTCTTATACCAGCAAGGGCCGGATCGTTGGCATGGGCGGATCGGCCGGCGGGTTGCTGATGGGGGCGGCGTCCAATCTCGCGCCGGATATGTTTGCAGGCATTATTGCGGCGGTGCCGTTTGTCGATGTGCTGAACACGATGTCGGACGAGACATTGCCACTGACCCCGCCCGAATGGCCCGAATGGGGCAATCCGAAGATCGACGCCGAGGCGTATGACCGGATTCTAAGCTGGTCGCCTTATGATCAAGTGGGCGCGCGGCCTTACCCCGCGATGCTGATCACGGGCGGGCTATCGGACCCGCGCGTGACCTATTGGGAGCCGGCAAAGTGGTGCGCGAAACTGCGCCATGAAGCCCCCGATGCCGGACCTTATTATCTGCGCATCAATATGGAGGCGGGACATGGCGGCGCGACGGGGCGGTTTGAGGGCTTGGCTGAAACGGCGCTTGAATATGCGTTTGCGTTGCGCGTGACGGGCTTGGCGAGTTTGGAGCGTTAGAGCGGATTTCGCCGATATGCAGCCTGAACAAAAACGCCCCGAGCAAATCAATGCCCGGGGCGTTTTGTTAGATTGGATATGTGCGGACGCTAGAGCGCTTCTTGCAATTCCAGCACTTTCTGCGTTGCCGCTTCCAGCCGCTCGTCCACTGTGGCGCAGCCTTCGGGAAGATTTTCGCCGCCAATAATGGTCAGCGTCTTACAGGCTTCCTGCTCGGTCAGGATCTCGCGGCGTTCATTGTCTGCCACTTCGACGATCCGCGCTTTTGCGGTGCGTTCTTCGGAGTCCATGAAGGACAGCCAGCTGCGGCCTGTCCGGTCATTCGCCTTGGCAAAGGCCTCACGGGCACCGGCACGGTCATCACGCTCATAACGGGTTTGGCCAATCTGTGTCCAAGCCAGACCACGGTCGCGCAAGCCGCCCGCATTGAGCGCACTGGTCAGCGCGGCTTCGGCCTCTTCCCACTTTTTCAAGTCGAGATATGATCGGCCGAGGCGCAGATACATATCCGCAGAATTGTTCATTCTTGCCGCTTCGGTCAGAACCGGAATGGCGCGCTCGTGTTCGCGTGCCACCTGATAGAGTTGGGCGAGCAGTTCAAGCCGCTCAAACGAGCGCGAGATGCGGCCCGCATTCATTTCCTTTTCCAGAATGCGCGCGGCGGAATATGGTACGTCGAACGAGTTGTAGAAATTGACCACCTGCATGATCTCGCCTTCTTCGGTGAGAATGCCACCAAGATACATGGTCTTCTGGACTTCGAAGGCGCGGCGCTGATTGTCCGCCTGGAAATAGTCGCCTGCAATTGCTTGCCAGAGTTGCTTGTCGGTCGGGTCGCGTTCGATCAATCGCTCGAGCAAGGCGGCCTTTTTCGCAAGCTGTCCGGTGTTGCTGTAAAGGTAGATCAGCATGTCATAGACGGAGCGGTCTGCATTGGCTCCATCAGCGGCCAGAACCTGCTCGGCCCACGGAACCGCTTCGCGATACTTGTTTTGCAGTGCGTAGACCGATGCGAGCGTCCATTTCTCGTCGCGGCTCGGAACACCGCCACCTGCGATCCACTGGTTCATGAAGCGCAGACCGTCATCATACTGGTTCTCGGCAAAATAGATTTGCGACAGCGCTTTGAGGGTCTGGCCTCGCTGGTCGGCTGGGATGTAGCCCTTGTCGAGCGAGGTTCTGAGGTCGACGGCCGCACCGAGATAGTCCTCTTGCGCAAGTTTGATTTGCGCCGAGAGGCCGAGCACGGCGCCTTCCTCGTAACAATTGAGAGGCTGTGAGCGGAGTTCGGCCAGACCGGCAGATGCTGCGGCGGGGTTGTCGTTCACCACGAGTTCGTTCTGGGCGCGCAAATAGCCTTCGCCAATGGCAGAACTGAGCTCTGTGATGTCACATGTCTGCGCGACCGCACCACCTGCTCCGATGGCCAGTAGGGCAATGGCTGCGCCGGCATGTCTCAAAACTGTCTTGAAATTCATTTTCAACTCCTTTGGCCTCGGGCCGATATTTGCCTAATGAACCGGAAGATCGGGGGGTAATCAAGATGGCACAGACTGTATTCTGCATCTTTTTTCCACTGTTTCAGGAACACCTCGATATTCCGCTGTTTTAAATAGGTTTTTTATGGTGCCTGACTGTTCAAATTTGCATAACTACTGCAAATTAAATGTCAGCGGATAAATCACATTCCGGCGTTCAACCGCCACCCCGTCAATAATCCTCGGGCGAAACTCGACTCGGCTGATGGCGCGCACCGCTTCTCGCTCGAAAACGCGGTCGGTACAGGTCGCAACCACATTGTAGGGACGCCCTTTCGCGCTGACATCCATTGACACGCTGCACTCGCCCTCAATGCCTCGATTGGCAGCGGTCGGCGGATAGGTGACAAGTGGCGGGCTGATCGGCTGGGCATCGCCATTGGCAATCGCAACGGGTGCGCGGGTGAGCACTTGAACAGGGTCAGTATTGATCTTTGGAACAACGGGCGGGAACTCAAACGCCGGTAAGTCAATCTCCGACTTGCTCGCCGTAAGGCGCGGCGGTGGCGGGGGCTGATTGGCCGTTTCAATCGGCTGGGGCTTGGGCCGTTTCGTGATTTCGGTCTCTTCTATGGGGGTCGGTGTGATGATGCTGATCAGGCGTGTGGTCTCGGCTTCAGCGGGTTTGAAATCGACCGCGATCAGGCCTGCCATGCCGAGAAACAGGCCAGCTGTGACCCCCGCCGCTGGCAAGGCACCGAGGGCAAATCGGCGTATTGCATGACCACCACTGCTTAAAATACCAATGGGGATGTGTCCGCTGATGCCATCATGGCGGGCCTCTCGCTCGGGCGTTGCATTGTCGCTCTGAAATGTCTGTGTCGCTTTCGTCATGGGTTTGGTTTCCTCAATTTTGTTTTTGTTATGATGTAACATAACATAATTGAAGTCTGCGCACAAGTTGGCTGATGACGGCATGGATGTCAGACAGCATTGCCTCAAACAGAAAAAGGGGGGAACCGTGGCTCCCCCCCTTAGGTACATGTCTGTTTTTGCTGACTTAATCGTCGAGATTGAACACTAGCGGATAGACCACATTCCTGCGCTCTCTCGCCTCGCCTGCAACAATCTTTGGTGCAAATTCGACCCGGCTCACGGCCCGCTCGGCTTCACGTTTGAAGATATTGTCGGTGCAATCGGCTGACACATTATAGGGCCGACCGCGCACATCCACATCGAACCGGACCTGACAATCGCCTTCCGTTCCGCGCTCGAGTGCACGGTTGGGATAGGTGACGATTGGGGGGCGGATCGGCTGGGCATCACGGTCGGAAATCGCAACCGGATTGATGTCGAGCGACTGGACCCGATCCACGCGGATCTCGGTCGGCGCAGCGCCTTGGATATCCGGTGTTGGCAGGTCGATGTCGGACTTGCGGGCTGACAGCTTTGGCGGTGGTGGCGGCTTGTCGGCCGTCTGCAACCGTCTTGGCTTGGAGCGCGAGCGCGAGCGAACTTCTTCATTCGCCGCTTCGGGCGTAATACGCTCAATGGTGCGGGTTTCAAGCGTATCTTCGGGCTTAAAGTCCTGAGCGATCAGGAGGCCCATGCCGATGAACAGTCCGTAGACAATGACAGCTGCTGCCGGCAATCCAACAAAAATGCGAAGGAATGGATTCTTAAACATTCATCTGCTCCTAATTCCGGTCGATCGAGATGTTGATCGGCTTGCGCCCATCTGTCTCGGCGATCACATCCATCAGCTCCACCAAGGCGCGGGCTTCGGATTCTGCATCGGTTTGAACAACCAGTTTACCATTTGGATTGTCTTCCCGCAATTCGCGGATTTTGAAGGCAATCGAATTGGGTTCAATGATTTCCTTATCAATCCAGATGTCGCTGTTCTCATCAATCGCAATCAAAATAGCCAAAGGTTTGACGGCTTCATGATTGTCCACACCGACCCGCTCAATATCCGGTCCAGGTTCCTTGATGAACTGGGCCGTCACGATGAAGAAGATGAGCAGAATGAAGACGACATCCAGCATTGGCGTGAGATTGACCTCATCATCATTGCTGCTTCCGGCGCTGCTAACGCGTTTCCTACGTGCCATAATACACTCTCCTATACATCGCTCAGGATGACATTGACGCGTTCAATACTCGCACCGGCGGCCTGATCCCGGATGCGAATAATCGTCCGGTTCTTGGCTTCGGGATGCGCCTGAATGATCACAGCCGAGTTTGGCGTTTCAGCCCGCAACCGCTCGATATTGGCGCGCACGGAACTGATGTCAGACACTCTGTTGTTTACAAAGACGAGATTGTCTTCATCCACACGGATCAGGATCACGGGCACCGGTTCGGACGGGGTGTCCGTTTGCGGTGGCGGTGGCTCCAATTGCTGTGCGTGCTCATCGAGGAACACAGCCGTCACAATGAAGAAGATGAGCAGGATGAACACCACGTCCAACATGGGCGTGAGGTCAACAGCGGCCTCTTCGACTTCTCTTTGCTTACGTCCACGCATCAGCCAATCTCCATCTGGTCTTCAACCTTCTGGACAGCCCGCGCGGCGCGCTTGTCCATGCCGGAGGTGAATAGAATGCCTGACAGAGACGCCACCATGCCCGCCATTGTCGGGATCGTTGCGCGCGACACGCCAGCGGACATCGCCTTTGCGTCGGCACCATCGGTGATCGCCATAATGTCGAACACCTGGATCATGCCCGTCACTGTGCCCAGAAGGCCCAGCAGAGGCGCCAGAGCCACAAGGGCCTTGGTCAGCGTGACATTCAGTTCTGTGGCTTGGCGGACTTCGGAGACGAGTTTGTCCCGAACCCAGTGTGCCAAGGTGGATTTACGATCGGAGCGCGAACGCCACTCCGAAATCGCTTCGTCTGCAACAGCCTGATGGGCGAAGCGGAAGTAGAAAAACCGCTCCAGGATCAGCGCCCACATGAAGAATGTGGCCGCCATGATCACGAGGAGGACAGGTCCTCCCCGATCCAAAAAGGCTTGCAGATCACCGAAACCCATATCGGGCTCCTTTCCCTAGCGGGGGCGGCCTAAGCCGCCACCCCATGTCCACGTTCGGCACGCTCGGCGACAAGGCCAGCGGCCTGCTCGTCAAGCACTTGCTGATTGCCGCGCGCCATCGAGGAGCCAACAGCGTTCAGCAGGAGCAGCGGGATCGCCGCAACCAGACCCAGAACGGTCGTCACAAGCGCGGTTGAAATACCGCCCGCCATGATCTTCGGATCGCCGGTGCCGTAGTTTGTAATCGCGGTAAACACCACAATCATACCGACAACCGTACCGAGGAGGCCAAGCAGAGGCGCGACAGCGGCAAGGACTTTCACGATGTCGTTGAAGCGCTCGATCTTCGGGCTCTCGCGCAGGATCTGCTCGTCAAGCTTCAGTTCGAGGGTCTCGATATCGTCATTCTTATGGTTCTCATAAGCTTCGAAGATGCGGGCCAGCGGATTGCCGGTTCCAGCCTGCTTGCGCTTGGCTGTTGCGCGCATCGAATTGCCCATCAGGAACAGGGTGACGATTTTGAAGAGACCCAGCAGCACACCGATTGGCAGGATGATCCAGAAGATCAGGAAGCCAACAGGGCCACCTTGCTCCAGACGCTCGCCGAGGGAGACTGTGTTGCCGAAGATGGCGAACAGATCGCCCTTGGTCGGGTCAACAGGTGCCCGCACAACTTCGCCTTCAGCGGCACCGATCAGACGCTGCATGTTGCCGCGATAGTCGCCGCCGGGCTGGCTTGCAAACGCGACAAGCTTGCCATTGTCACCCACTTCGACGAAGCGTGTGCCGTCCGTGGTTGCGGCGGTGAAGACACCAATCCGCATCAGTTCAAGCTCGGCGTTCTCGCCATCGGCACCACCGTTTGAAACGGGTGCGGTGAAGGTTGTGACCTCGGACTGGGCGATCATTTCTTGCAAAATCGCCTTGGGCAGTGTGTCCAGATCAGCGCGGGTTGGCAGCGAACTGGCCTGCGCAATGGCAGACAGGCTTTCAACCCGGCCTGTATAGTCGAAATTCGCCAAGGACCCGGAAATCACCGGCATGGTCTCACCAGCGGCTTGACGGAACTGACCGAGCAATTCGCCAAAGTCGCCAGCCTGTGTCGACAGTTCTTCTTGCAGCTCGCCGATACGGGCGGCATTTGCGTCAAACTGCGCCGACAATGACCGTCCACGCGCTTCGGCGGCGTTCAGCTCGGCTTGCGCCTCGGCCATGATCGCAGCCTGTTGATCGCGCTCGGACTGGAACCGCTGGAGGCGTTGCTGGTTCTCGGCGGACATGGCCTGAGAATCCTGCTGCAGCGTGTTGAGGACATCCCGCAATGTCTGCGCGGAGGCTGTGGTCGGGATGGCGAGGCTGCCAATCGACAGGAGCGCGGCGGCTCCAAGTGCTTTCAGTGACAATTTGTTCTTAAACATCGTTACAACTTTCTTCAATTCTGTTGCGCTTACTCAGCGGAAAATTTGGTGATGGGGGCATAAAGGACGGTTTGCTGGGCAACGCCGTCGGCAATTTTCACCGCCTTGATGATGTCTGCTCGCATGGCACCGCTTACGGGTTCCCAAGCACGGGTCTCCCGGTTCCAACGCGCCGCTTCCGACCTGTCCAGAGACAGATAGACAAGCGCGGCACGGCCATAACGATACATCTTCACCTGAGTTGGACCCGATTCAAGCGGAAGCTCGGCTTCCCAGGTTTCCTGCACCGACCCATAGGACATTTCATCCTGATAGGCCTCGATGATCAGCCGGTATTGCTCGCTGATCGGCAAATCCGCCCGTGCGAGCGCAGTTCTGAGATCGGTGATGCGTTGCTGGCGATCTGCAATATGGAATGGCAGATCCGCGTTCACGAACGTTTCCAGATCGTTGATCATCCGCTCCATAACCGCGAGCATGTCATTGGACCGTCCCGGCGCCTCTGCGATTTGTCCTTCAAGCGAGGCAATCGTGGCTTCCTGATTCGCGATGATCCGCTCTTGTTGATCTGCAAAGATCCCCAAGTTTTCGGTCACTTGCAGCGCGGTCTGATACTCTGCGGCGACTCCCTCAAGCTGCGGTGTCGGTGCCGGCGCTGGCGCTGTGACAGAGAGTTTCTGGAACGGTCCGGTCAGAATGTTCGGTTGGACGAGTTCTTTGGCAACGCGGATCGCCTGTTTGATGTCCTCGCGGTCATCAGCGCCAAGCTCGACCCAGCCGCCTGTGTCGCGATCCCAACGGGCCGCGTGGCGATTGTCGCGCGAGAGATAGACCAGAGACACGCGGCCATAGCGGAACATGTCCACATCGGTCGGCAAGCCATTGACTTCAACCTCTTCAGACCAGGTGTCCACCGTATTACCGGCGTTCAGTTCGGTCTGGTAGGCCTCAATGATCAGGCGGTACTGTTCGGCCGGAACGACATCGTCCCGTGTCATCACATTGCGAAGCCGCGCGATCCGTGCCTTACGCTCGTCGAGCTTGAACGGCAAATCAGCGGACACGAATTGGTCCAGACCGTCGATCATGTCGAGCATCATCGGCACCATAACGGTTGTGATTTCATCCACACGCGCCAATTGGTCGGTCAGAGATTCCAGCTCGCGGGCCTGACTTTCGACGCCACGCTGCTGACGAAGGACAAACACCTCCGCTGCATCCTTGCGCTCGATCAATGATCTGAAGTCACGGGCCAGATCGGACCGTTCGTCATCGAGTTGGTTGATCCGGGCCTGAGCCTGCTCGGCACGCCGGGTGGCTTGCTCGCCAGCATCAAGCGCAGGACGCAACTGCGCCTCCGCCGTGATACCCGCGCCTACCAGCAATGCCGCCATTAGGGCACTTCGGGCAGGTGTTAGAACATTTTTCATAATGTCCGCCTCTCACTAAGTTACGCGCGCAGAGCGCGGGGAAAACTTCTGTCCGGGCCCAAAGA
The DNA here is from genome assembly GCA_938049795.1 of uncultured Hyphomonadaceae bacterium. Lineage (GTDB taxonomy): Bacteria > Pseudomonadota > Alphaproteobacteria > Caulobacterales > Hyphomonadaceae > CALLCD01. The sequence continues at coordinate 17,067 of CALLCD010000115.1, forward strand.
CCCGACCTATTTACGAATTATCGCTTGGGTGCGGCCCACACTTGCCGCGAGTTTGAAGTTTGAAATGCTGGTAATTCTACGCACACATTTCCTTGACCGAGACGTATAGCCGCCTTCTCTTTATTATTCATGGTGCATCTTCCGCGCACCATTATCGTGCCTTTTGCAAGACATTGCGGGACGCTAGCAATCCCGACAAGCAGTTTCAACTCGATAGATGCAGGTATTTTAGCACTTTTTTAACTTGCGTTTTCGAACCAGCTATGCAGGTCGCCTTATCAGCGGTCGCGTGGCGGTCACTTTTATGACAACGCTTACCGGCGCAGATGGGGCGCACGTAAAGGTTTGATGGATTGATCTAACTGTTGGCTGGGGCGCCAGGATTCGAACCTGGGAATGCCGATACCAAAAACCGGTGCCTTACCACTTGGCGACGCCCCAACAGTGAGCGGTCAGATAGCGAATAGATTGAACGCTGGCAACACCCCAAATGCCCTCAATCGGTTTCCGCTTGCCTTTTCTTCGCGTTTCTTCGCGTTTTTTGAGGCACGCACGCCCGAAAACCATGATCGGGACATTGCAAACGGCTGGCGAAAGGTCACTTTCCTCTGCTACACTAGGTCTTCTGTTACACTTGTCTTCTATGACACTGGCCCCGAACCGATCTGGAGATCCGCATGACCGATATCAGACGCGTAACCGACACGCTTTCCGTGTCCGCGCAATTGCAGCTGGAGGATTTGCCTGCGATCAAGGCGGCCGGGTTCAGAACCATCATCTGTAATCGGCCTGACAACGAATCAGAGACAGGCCAGCCGGGCATTGACGAGATGAAAGAGGCGGCAGAGGCGCTCGGGCTTGGTTTTCTGGCGCTGCCCTTTTCCGGAATGCCCTCACCCGAGATTGCCGCACAGCAAGGCGAGTTGATCAATGCCGCCGCCCAGCCGGTGCTTGCCTATTGCCGTAGCGGCACGCGCTCGATCACCGCATGGGCATTGTCGCAATCAGGTCAGGGCAAGGCCGAGAGTATTGTCAAAACCGCCGCCGATGCAGGCTATGATCTGTCCGGACTCCAGACGCATCTTTAACACGCTCTTGTGAAGGAACGGGATGTTTTGGTGGGAGATGATTGCTTGTATCGGTGCGGAGCATCCGTATATGGTTCATTCGTCAGACATCTAGTGTTGGGCAAAAAGTGACGGGAAAATGGAGTAAATCATGAATGACCGCATCTGGTTTTCCGACTTCAAATATAAGAATAAGGGCCTTCTGGTTAAGAAGACGGGCGCGCACATTCCGTTTGCGTGGAGCCTGTTTCATGATGTGTTTTCATGGTTTGCGTTTTATTTCTTCGCCCAGAGCTGGCGGATCGGACGCCGACTGAGCGGCTATAAGCGCCCGACCATCGCGTTTTTCCCCGACAAGCCGAGACCTTGGTATTTTATCTGGCCGGTCATGCATGTCGCGGGGGCAAAGATTATCTCTGACACATCGGCCGCTGACATTGTGTTCCAGTTTGACGATGCAACGGTGACGAACAACACCCCGCCATTGACGCGCGCCGATGCGGTGCTGGTCAATTTCGAGTGTAATGATATTTCGAAAAGCCTGATCGAGACCGTGTTCGCGCAAGCGGCCGGATATGATCTTGGCGTTGACCCGCGCACTTATACCGGCGCGATGGTGGAGAAATCCGAGCTTAATGGCGCACATGACGGGCGGATCATTGTCGGGCCGATGGAGCCGATCGAGGGCAAGACCTATCAACGACTGATCGACAATGAGATCGAAGGCGGGCTCGTCGAAGATTTGCGGACCTGTATTGTGGGCGGTGAGCCGACCATTATCTATCGCAAGCGCCGCCGCCTCGACCGCCGGTTCATGAATGAGAATGACGAAGTGATTCTCGACCGGATCGACAAAGTGTTCAGCCCCGAAGAGATCGACATTATCCGGCGGTTTGCTGCTGGCATCAAGCTCGACTGGGGCGGCGTTGATGTTCTGCGTGACCGGACCTCGGGCAAAATCCATATCGTAGACGCCAACAAGACGGATATGGGACCACCCATCGCCCTGCCAATTGGCGGCAAGCTGCGCGCCACACGCCGCATGGCCAAAGGCTTCGCACACGCCTTCTCACGCAAGAGAGCATAACCTAAAGGATAGCGCACAGACACGTCCCGTTTATCTTTCGCCACATTGTGAAGATACACCCCACCTGCAACATATAAAAAGTACGGATCCTCCCGACATGTCTTCTCCCATCCCTTTTGTTCGCGATATTGATTTTGAATATGGCCGCGTTGATCAGGTGAGCCCGCTGATCCGCCGTGTGATTGCCAACAATCCCGGCCCGTTCACCTTTATCGGCACCGGCGTCTACATTATCGGACGCGGCGAGGTGGCGGTGCTCGACCCTGGACCGATTGACGAAGCGCATTTCGAGGCGCTCAAAGCCGCGCTTGAAGGCGAGACCATCACCCATGTCATCGTCACCCACGGCCATTCCGACCATTCCCCCCTCGCCCGCCCCTTGGCCGAATGGGCAGGGTGCCAGACTTATGCCTATGGCTGCTCTGTCCCGACGGCGAAGGGCGAACTTGGCTCTGAGGACGATCCCGATTTTACCCCCGACGTCAAACTGTGCTGCGGCGATGTGCTCTCTGGCCCGGGCTGGACACTTGAAGCGATCCACACGCCCGGCCACACGGCAACCCATATGTGCTTTGCCCTCAAGGAAGAAAACGCCCTCTTCTCCGGCGATCACATTATGGGCTGGTCGACCACCATCGTCGCTCCGCCTGACGGCGATATGGGCGACTATATGAGGAGCCTCGACAAGGTTCAGGACATGGACTTCGACATTCTATGGCCCACTCATGGCGCACCGATCAACACCGATGTGCATGGCTTTATTGAAAGCTACAAAGCCCACCGGCGCGGACGCGAGGCGGCCATTCTCGCCCATCTGGCACAAGGCGAGATCAGTATCCGCGATATGGTGACCGAGATGTATGCCGATGTGGATGCGCGCCTGCATCCAGCGGCGGCTTTGTCTGTGCTCGGACAAATGCGAGAGCTGGTCAAACAGGGCCGCGTCCGGGCCTCGGAGACGCCTTGCATGATCGAAAGCTCGTATCAGCTGGTCAGCGTTGCGGCGGAATAATCCCGACGCGCCCTAACCGGCTTCGGTTACCACTGCATCGCCGGTCATGCTGACATAATAGCTGTCCCCTTGCGAGGTGGACACGCTGATATTCACAATCGAATTGGCACCAAGCGATTCGGCCTCCGCAATCAGATCCATCATCGCAAGCCTATAGGTCGCCCGCATGAAGCGCGCGCCCGCACCCAGCGTGACCGAATTTCGCACCGACCGGCAGGCCCCGAAAACATGGCCCCTATGGGACAGGATCGTCCGGCCCGATAGCGATGCCCCATTGGCCAAAAGCGCAGGCTGTATCTCAAGCCGTGTGTCCAGCACATGCTCGATGTCGGCCTCCGAAAGTTCATATTTCTTGGCCAGTCCCTCAATCATAACGCTGGCCATCGAGCTCATAGAGAAACGCCGAAATCCGCCGCGCATTCGCGCCAAGATCGGATCTGCCAACGCGGCTGACCGAGCGCATATCAACGCGCGTTGTGTTGCCTTCGGCCTCGCGGATACGGATCGCGACATCATCTTTGAAGCCCCACCAGCTTGATGTATGGGTCGCCTCGAGTACACCGGCGTCCGCATCAGAGGTGACAATCTCCCAGCCTTCCTGACCGGCAATCCGCAGCGCGGCCTCGAACACCCGCGCACGTGGCGCATCAATCAGCAGAGGTTCGAGCGGCTTATAGGGTTTTGGCGTCTCGCTGTCCTCGCAGACATCTTCATCATGGGAGGCGCATTCAGCCGCTTCCTGAATGTCGGCGATCAACCTGCCGCCAAACTGCTCGCTGTCGGCATCGCGAAAGACCGCATCCGCACCATAGCGCACGGGATTAATTTCCGGACCACGCCCACGCGCCGCCATCAGCGCATCACTAAACACAACCGCATCCCCCCAATCGGTCTGAATATCATGGATCGGCGGCACCGCAGCAGCGCCCGCCCCAAGACCGACAAGACGCCCCGCCAGCAAGAGCGAGACGAGCAACGCCGCCAACCCCAAAATAGCCGGCTTAACTCGGCTTGGCGTGAACACACCGATCAACAGGGATGTCAGCGCAAGCCCCGCCGCCCCGAACACAACATATTGTCCCTGACCGACCGTCATCGTGCCAAGTCCGAAACGCCAATGCCACCAGCCCCATTTGGACCCCAGCGCCGCAATCGCAAACCAGCCAACCGACAGGAGGGAAACAATTAGCGCGCCCGTTGCAAGGCCCTGCCCCGAAAGTCCGGCCTTTGCAAAGACAAAGGAGCCAACAATCACCAATCCAGCAAGACTGGCCAGAAACACCCAAGCCATGTCGCCCATCGTTCCGGGCACATCACCGGGTACAAACCCCTCGCCGACAAATGCAGAAATCGCCCAGATCACCCCAAGCGCCACAATCGACAGCCCAATCCGTTTGGCCCCGCTCGGTGCGTTCATATCTGCAATATCACTCATGCTATTTTCCTCTAGCTTGGTCTCCGCCATTACAGCCTTCTCAGCCGCGCTGTCTAGCGAATCGGATGATAAGTCCGTGAATACATCTTCGGGTTTGTCTGCCATTTTTTGCTCGCGATCGCCCTTTCAGGCTGTTGGGAGTTTATAGTCCTTGAATTGTTCGCGCAGGGCCAATTTGTTGATCTTGCCCGTCGCGCCGAGCGGGATCTCGTCGACAAACTGCACATCATCGGGCGTCCACCATTTTGCAATTTTGCCCTCAAGCGAGGAGAGCACTTCTTCTTTGGTGGGGCTCTCGCCGGGTTGAGGCTGAATGATCAGAAGCGGCCGCTCGTCCCATTTGGGATGATAGATGCCAATCGCGGCGGCATTGGCGACTTTCTCGTGGCCGACGGCAATGTTCTCGATGTCGATGGAAGAGATCCACTCGCCGCCGGATTTGATCACGTCTTTGGCGCGGTCGGTGATGGTCATGGTGCCATAGGAATCGAGATTGGCGACATCGCCCGTGTCGAAGAAGCCGTTCTCGTCGAGCACATTGCCGCCATCGCCTTTGAAATAGCCGCCCGCAATCGCTGCGCCGCGCACCAGAAGGCGACCGGACGTTTTGCCATCGCGCGGCTGCTCATTGCCCTCATCGTCAACCACTTTCAGCTCGACCCCGAACGGCGGACGGCCCTGTTTGAGTTTTTGCTCCATGCGCGCATCAATATCGGCATCGACCAGATGCGGCGGCAATACGCCGAGCGTGCCGAGCGGCGACGTTTCGGTCATGCCCCAAGCGTGGATCACGTCCACTTCGTATTCCTCTTCGAAAGCGCGCAGAATGTTCTCCGGAATGGCCGAGCCGCCAATCAAAACGCGCTGCAAATGCGGCAGTTTAAGATCATGCTCGCGCAGATAGCCAAGCAGGCCGAGCCAGACCGTTGGCACGGCGGCGGTGATGGTGACTTTTTCGGTGTCGAGCAATTCATAGATCGACGCGCCATCCATCTGCGCGCCCGGCATCACCATGTTCGCCCCCGTTGCCGGACAGGACAAAGCCAGCCCCCACGCATTGGCATGGAACATCGGCACAACCGGCAGGACGACATCATCAGCCCCCATGCCCATCGCTTCCTTGCCCATCGTGATCAGCGTGTGCAGCACATTTGTCCGGTGCGAATAGAGCACACCTTTGGGGTTGCCCGTGGTGCCAGACGTATAGCAAAGCCCGCATGCGGTATCTTCGGGGAAATCCCCCCAGCGGCAGGTCGTCCCTTGTCCGGCAATCCAGCTATCATAGGCCATCGCGCCCATAGAATTTGCAGGCAAGCCCGCCTCATCGCAATAGATCACAAAGGTCTTGACGGTTTGGAGATGGTCTTTGATCGCCTCGATGATTGGCAGGAAAGTCGTGTCGAACACCAGCACTTTGTCTTCGGCATGATTGGCAATCCATGCGATCTGTTCGGGATGCAGACGCGGATTAATGGTGTGCAGCACGGCGCCAATGCCCATTGCGCCATACCATGTTTCCATATGTCGGGCCGAGTTCCAGCCAAGCGTGGCCACGCGGTCGCCCAAACCGACACCGCCCGAGATCAGCGCATTGGAGACTTGTTTCGAGCGGGTGTAGACATCTGCGTATGTCGTGCGGACAATCTCGCCGCCAACGCGCCGCGTGATAATTTCCCGTGTGCCATGTTGCCCGCGCGCATGCTCCATAATTTTGTCTACGGTCAGCGGCCAGTCCTGCATTATACCCAGCATCAATTCTCTCCCATTATGTATCTCGCCCCTATTGATCGGGCCGTTTGCGTGCACTGTAATCTGCGCTAAAGGTCTGGGCAATGGACCGAAGGATCTTACCCATGCGTCACCTCCTGATTTTTCTGGCAATTGCCGCCCTC
>CALLCD010000116.1 GCA_938049795.1 uncultured Hyphomonadaceae bacterium
AGCGCGGAGAGCGGGGTGAGGAGGGCGCGGAGCATGGGCGCGGATTCGCGCGATTGCGGGTCGAGGCCGGCTGACCAGAAATGGGGCGCGCGGGCCATATCAGCGCGGCTCGATCAGGGTTGAGAGGGCGTCGATTGTGTCTTCAAAGACACGTTTTCCGGAGTCTATTAATAAGTCCAGTTCGGCCATATCGAGTCTACTATTTGCCTGAATGGCGTGAATAAGAGCGGATTTATCAGACGCCGTCCGCACAAGACCAAGCCTAACAAGCTCGGCAAACAGGTCGGAGAAGTTTGAGGTGTGTGGGCCGGAGAGGACCGGCTTGCCCGCTTGCAAGGGTTCGAGCGGATTGTGCCCACCAATGCCCGGCATGTGCGCGCCGCCGAGATAGACAAGATCGGCAAGATCATACCAGGTCTGCATTTCGCCGAATGTGTCTGCGAGCAGGATGGGGGATGCGCCCGTCAATGTGCCGCCTGCCGAACGGCGCACGTGTGGCAGCCCTTCCGCCTCGAGCAAGGCGGACACCTCGTCCCCGCGCTCGGCGTGGCGCGGGGCTAGGATGAGGCGGGTGCCTGCGGGTAGGGATTTGAACGCGGCGATGAGGAGCGCTTCTTCGCCTTGATGGGTGGAGGCGCCGAGAAGGGTTTTATGGTGCGAGGCTGGCGCGGGCGAGTGCGTGTCGGGCTGGGTGCGCGGGGTGTTCAGGGCACCGATTTTCAGATTGCGGGTGGCGGGAATGGCGCGTCCGGTCAGTTCGGACAGGAGCGTGGCGGTGGCCGCGTCGGTGGCGTGGATGAGGTCGAAGCCGGAGAACAGTTTGCGGGCCGAGCGGGAGAAATTGCGCCATCTTTTAAGCGAAGAAGCGGTCATGCGGGCATTGATCAAGGCTGTCCGCACACCGCTCTTTTTCGCAGTGCGCAAGAGGTTTGGCCAGATCTCGCTTTCGGCCAAAATGAAAAGACGTGGTTGCCAATGGCGGACAAAGCGCCTGGCAGCGGCGGGCGTGTCGAGCGGGGCCATTTGGTGGATGGTGTTGGGCGGTAGATTGTCCGAGATGATGCTGGCGGCTGAACGGGTCTGGCTGGTCATCAGGAAGTTGAGATCGGGGTGTAAAGTGTGCAGTCTACGGATGACTGAGAGGAGCAGCTTGCTCTCGCCAATGCTTGCGCCATGCAGCCAGACAAGCTCGCCTTGGGCGCGGGCGGGCAAAGCGCGGGCATGGCGTTCGTTCAGCCTTGCGCGGGGTTCTTTGCCTTTGCGCGCACGATGGCCGAGCCAAAGCCCAAGTGCGGGCGCGGTCGTGAACGTGGCAAAGCGATAGACCATCAAGCCGAGACTCATGCGGCGCCTGCGGATTTGGACGCCGGGGTGGCCGGTTCGATATGGGGCGCGCCGCACAGGGTTTCGGCGCGGCTTGTGGCTGTGTTGAGCCGAACCTCGAGCAGGTTGCGCATGGCTTCGGGGGCGGGGGTTTCTTTGGTGGTGATGACCTCGCCGAACACAATCGCCCCGCGGGCAAAGGGCAGGGGAAGCTGGAACCTGTCCCATGTTTTGAGCCGCCATGAGGGGGAGGTCGCCAGCGCATAAGGTAGGATGGCGGCGTCTGCGCGCTTGGCAATGAGGATCGGGCCGAGCCCTGCGCGTTGGCGTGGACCGCGTGGACCGTCCGGCGTGATGCAGAGCGCGCCGCCGGCTTTGAGCAATCTTGTTGCCGCTGCGATGGCTGCGCCGCCGCCCTTGTCTTTGCGCTTGCGCTTATTGGCTTTCGAACCGCGAATGCTCTCAAGGCCGAGATGCTGGATGGCGCGGGCGACCGGCTCGCCATCATCGGACAGGGAGATCAGCATGGCCGAGGGCGCGCGTCGGCCGGGCCATTTGCGCATGAATTTGGTCCAGCCGGTTGGCAGGGTGAGAATGGTCGAATGCCAGGCGGCGACAATGATCGCGTCATGGCTGGCCCAGGATGTGCGTGCAGCTTCAAGCCCTTCAACACGCCAGCGTATGGTCCGCCCGCACAGCGCCATATAGGCCCAGATCATTGCGCCCAAAGCGGCGACAATTGGTGCGGATCGAAAAAACGCTTTCATGAGCGCCAGTATAGATCGGTTTGCTAGGGATGCCAGTTGTCATTGCTTGATCTGGCCTCTGGTCGGGCAACACATTCCGCCCATAAAAAAACTGCCCGACGCGGGTGGCCGGGCAGTCTCGTTCGGATTTAGACCGATAAGCTTGCGCTTAAGGTACGAAAACCGTGTAGACGACGTTGGCTTCAACTTCGCCTGAACCTTGTGACAGGTCATAGCCAGTTGCGCCGCCGAGCGTGTATGTCGCGTCGAAACGGACAGACTGTTCGGCAATCGAACCAACAGTGCCTGCAGTGCGCTGGGCACCCACAAAGACAGGTGCTGCGCCGGTCATAGCGGCAAGCGTGTTGATCGAAGTGTCAACGCCGCCGATTTCGCGACCGTCAACGTCCAGAACGCTTGCGCCACCTGGAAGCTGGGCAGCGGACCCGAAGGCAAGGCCATCATCACCGGCTTGGGTGACCGAAAGGCTGTAACCAACGTCAGCCAGCGTGAAGCCGTCTTCGGTGGTTGGGGTTGCAACAGCGTTGATGTTGAACGCGGTGTTCGAAGCGACATAGAAGCTCGAAGACTGCTCAAGGCCGTCAACAGCGATGTCTGTGCCAGCGTCAAGGTTGAACGCGCTGAAGCTGTCAGTTGCGTCAAGCACGCCAGTGCTCGACTGGAGCACGGTGCCTGCACCGTCAACGATGCTTGTCGCGCCGCCAACAGAAGCTGCGGTCGGGTTCAGCGTGCCGGTCACAACAGCGTTCACATCACCAGCGATCAGATCCGCGTCGCCAGCGCCAACAGCACTGTTGATGACGAAATCAGAAACGATAGGTGCGGCACCTGCATCGTCTGCACCCCAGACAATAACCAGTCCAAGAACGCGGAACTGTGGATTGTCTACGATAGAAGCCTGTGCCGGCGCACCGACGATAGCGGCCAAAGCACCGCCAGCAAGCATAAGTTTACGAAAATTCATGGTATTTAACTCCAACTACCTTTTGCCCCTAGATGAGGTCGAAATGCCGCGCCCTTTTGAGCTGCGTCAGGAGCGTTATCTCCGACAGGCATTTCAAAATCGGTAAACTGGCGAGATAAATCACGCGCTGGTCCTAAGCTTTTGTTTACCCTTCGGGCAGCCCGCCTGCCATGCACCCGTTATGATGCGACACAACGCCTATTGGAGCTGATCACAGATTGTTTGATATACAGTGATGTAATTGTGGCGCACAGTGGCTGTAATGATGGACGAGGCACTATGAGACATTTAAAAGCATTCGAAGACGCACTGGCAGGCATTCACGGAGAGGGCCGTTATCGGGTCTTTATTGATTTGCACCGGCAGCGCGGACGGTTCCCGCTCGCCACCGCAAGGTTTCCCGATCAGGCCGAAGAGGCGGAAATTACGGTCTGGTGCTCGAATGACTATCTCGGCATGGGACAGGATGAAACCGTCATCGAAGCCATGCACGAGGCGATTGATAGTTTTGGCGCGGGCAGTGGCGGCACGCGGAATATTTCCGGCACAACGCGGTTTCACGTCGATCTGGAAAAAGAGCTGGCCTCCTTGCACGGTAAGACCGGCGCGCTTTTGTTTACCTCCGGCTATGTCGCCAATGAAGCGACGCTCTCGACGCTGGGCAAAATCCTGCCCGATCTGATCATTTATTCGGACGCGCTCAACCATGCTTCGATGATTGAGGGCATCAAGCGCTCTGGCTGTGACCGGCGGATTTTCCGGCACAATGATGTCGATCATTTGCGGGCGCTGATGGAGAATGATCCGGCCGACCGGCCAAAGCTGATCGCGTTTGAAAGCGTGTATTCAATGGACGGCGATTTTGGTCCGATCAGCGAGATTTGCGATCTGGCCGACGAGTTTGACGCGATCACCTATCTCGACGAAGTGCATGCGGTTGGCATGTACGGGCATGAGGGCGCAGGCGTGGCCCAGCGCGACAATGTGATGGGCCGGGTTGATATTATCGAAGG
>CALLCD010000117.1 GCA_938049795.1 uncultured Hyphomonadaceae bacterium
TGCTCGTGATTAAGGCGAGCGAAGAGGGCCGTATTCGCGCCGTCTACGGACCCGAGCCATTGCGCTGGCCCGAATTGGCGATTGGACGTGAGCTTGATTTTCTGAGCAAGCCAAAGGGCACGGACACAGTGACAGGGCCAACTGGGGCTGTGTTCAAAATGGTACAGACCAAATGCGAGACGGGCGGGCACTGGATTAGCTTGTTGCCTGTTGATCTTGTTGGCACACCGGCCGCGGATCAGGAGTTGCAAACGGCGCACGCGCGGGCCGATGAGGCGGAAACGGCCCTGGTCGAGCGGACCAATTTTTTCGCCGGTCTCGGTCATGATCTCAAAACGCCGCTGAATGCGATTATCGGGTTTTCCGAACTGATGAAGGAAGAAGTTCGCGGGCCACTGCCTGAGGCGTATAAGGACTATCCCGGGATCATCCATGAAAGTGGTCAGGATCTTATGTTGCTGGTTGATGATATTCTCGATCTGGCAAAGTCTGAGGCAAAAGGGCATCGGCTCGACCTTGAGCCGGTTGATCTGGTCGCAAGCGGGCAATCGGTCGGTCGTCAGCTTACGGATCAGGCCGAGCGGGCGGGGGTTATCCTGAAAATTCCGGAGAGCAATCCGGTCTGGGCGGAAGCCGATGCGCGCGCAGTGCGGCAGATCTGGCAGAACCTTGTCTCGAACGCGATCAAATATTCGAGCCCCGGCGGACGGGTTATCCTATCGGCCAAACGCCTCGGCGGAGCGGTCGCGATCAGCGTGTCCGATGAGGGCGCGGGCATGAGCAAGGCCGATCTTGACCGGATCGCCAAACCTTTTGCCCAAGGCGACAATGCCAAAGGCCGCGCGGGCACAGGGCTCGGGCTGGCTGTGGTTCATCGGTTTGCGCAATTGCATGGCGGGCAGGTCATCATCGACACACAGGAAAACAAAGGCACGCGTGTGCGGGTCACTTTGCCAATACTCGACGAAGGCACGGTCAAGATCACGCGGGACACAATCGGCTAATGGGCAGGAAGACACCATGAACGAACGGCTGCCAACCGGCCTCTGGGTGGACGCACTGCTCAGGCGGATCATGGTGGGCGGCGCGTCCGGATTTGTCTTGCAAAAGGGTGACGTAGAGCGCGGAAACATCCTCGTGAAAGTGTCGACACTCAGCCAGAACGCAAAAGTTTTTACACCTCGCACGGAGATGGACGGCACACGGATTTTCGTCGATATGGCGCTCGAAGGACTGCCCTCGGAGGAAAGCGAGATCGACGCCTATCTGCGGCGGGAGATGGCACGGGACCGCGATTTATGGGTCGTTGAAATTGAGGACCGCGACGGGCGTCATTTTCTGACCGAGCGTGTGCAAACCGAAGCTGATCACTCCTAATTGTTTTTAGTAAACTTATATTAACTACATCTTCCGAAGCTGGGCCTGTATATCTATAGGCGGAGACGGTCAGATGCTTTTTTTGTTGAACAGTCGAATAATTGAAATTGATGCTCCGGAGCTTCACCTGTCGCGCTATTGGAAGCGGCTGGGGTGTGGTGAACCGTCGGCGCTGCTCGCGAGCGACGCGGTGGATTTCTCGGTCATGGTCGTCAATGCGCACCTGAATGAGGGGATCGAGTTGGAGCCTGATGTCGAGCTTGATCTGGCCGCGCTGCTCATCTCGAAAACCGGCGCGAATGCGGCGCTGTTCAACGGCACCAATGCGGCCAAGCTGAACGTACTGCCGGAAGCGGTTCTGGTTGGCCTGGCCGAGCAATTGAGCGGTCGCGAGGGCGCCGAGGTTGAAGAGGTCTGGGCGGGCGCGGCCTGATCGGCTCTTTTCCTTTGGTCTTGTATGGGTTAGGCCGGTGGTCGATTAGGCGCGGACCCTCATTATGACCCTCAATTTTGCTCAGGAAGCGGCGCGGCGGCGCACTTTCGCAATTATTTCCCACCCCGATGCGGGGAAAACAACGCTTACGGAAAACCTGTTGCTTGCAGGCGGCGCGATACGGGCAGCCGGCGCAGTGGCTGCGCGCGGTGAACGCAGGCGGACCCAATCGGACTGGATGAAAATTGAACGCGATCGCGGCATTTCGGTGTCCGCCTCGGTGATGACGTTCGAGTATGAGGACCTCTTGTTCAATCTGCTCGACACGCCGGGCCATGAAGATTTCTCCGAAGACACCTATCGCACACTGACGGCCGCCGACAGCGCGGTCATGGTGCTGGATGCGGCCAAGGGGATCGAGCCGCAGACTTTGAAACTGTTCGAGGTCTGCCGGATGCGCGACATTCCGATCTTGACGTTTATCAACAAAATGGACCGCGAGGCGCAAGACCCTCTGGCGCTGCTCGACGAGGTGGCCGACAAGCTACAGCTTGAGACGGCTCCGCTTTACTGGCCGGCGGCGAGCGGCAGGCGTTTTGGCGGGATGAAGGATTTGCGCACGGGCGAGTTCTGCGTTTTCGAGAAACATTCTGCCGATGAGGCCCCGCGCGTTGGGCCTGCGCAGCGAGTCTCCCTTGAGGGGAACTCTATTGCCGAGGTGCTTGATGAAGGCGTCTTGGCGGAATTGTCCGACGGGGCGGAATTGGCAAGTGAGGCGATGCCGACGATGGATCGCGAGGCGTATCTGAACGGGCATTTGACGCCGATTGTGTTCGGTTCGGCGCTGCGCCATTTCGGGGTGTCCGAGCTTTTGAATGCGCTGAAAGAGTTTGCCCCCGGGCCACGTCCGCAGGCGGCGACGCGCAAGGGGCAGCCGGTTACTCTGCGCTCGGATGATAAGACCGTGTCCGGATTTGTGTTTAAGATTCAAGCGAATATGGACCCCAATCATCGTGATCGCGTAGCGTTTTTGCGGCTGTGCTCGGGGGAGTTCAAACGCCGGATGCGGCTGAAGACAGCGGGCGGCAAGCAGATCAATGTGCACAATCCGCTGATGTTTTTGGCCCAGGACCGCGAGATTGCCGAGACGGCCTATGCGGGTGATGTGATCGGGGTGCCCAATCATGGGCAGTTGCGTGTGGGTGATGGTTTGTCGGAAGCGGGGGATTTGCAATTTGCCGGTATCCCGAATTTTGCGCCGGAGATTTTGCGGCGCGCGCGGGTGTCTGATCCGATGAAGCAGAAGCAT
>CALLCD010000118.1 GCA_938049795.1 uncultured Hyphomonadaceae bacterium
CATTTGACAGTCCGCCCCACATGTCAAATACTATATTCGTTGATATGCTGTGTTGCGTCTTATTCGAAACTTGCCTGGGCTTGTGTCTATGAAACTTTCATTGCGCTTTTCACATATGGTTCTGGCGGCGGCTTTGTGCGCGGGGCTTACCAATTGCCAGGCGCTCACACCGGCGGCTAATCCCGCCTCTGCCAAGGCGGCGTGTACGGCCACCGATGTGCGGGCGAGCTGTGTGCTGGAGGCGGCCGAAGCCGCGCTCAATGCTATCGAAACGCCGTTCAACTGGGCCACAAGCGCCGCCGAGCTTGCCATTGCAGAGGACGCCAATGGCGATGCGGATGCGGGTCTGGCCTTGATGGTCGCCGCCTTTGAACGGACCGCGCAGATCGAAGACGCGAAAAAGCAGAACACGGCGACGGGCGATATTGCGCTCGCCCTGTCCAAGCTCAGCGCCAGTTCGCAAAGTGCCGCCCTCGCCACTCGGATCGAAGCGCGCCTTGCGGGGCTAGAGGATGAAGACAAGCGCGCCGACATTCTCGGCAAACTCCTGACCGCCCACGCCGTGCATGGCGATGCCGAACAAGCCCTCGCCCGTGCGCGCGCCATGCCGTCGGAGAGCGAGGCGCAGCAAGCCTATAAGGACAGAACCCTGCGCGAAATCGCCGCCCAGCTTGCCAAAGCCGGAGACTTCGACACCGCCATCTCCGTCCTGCCAGCTATGCAGGGCAGCTTTACCTATTACCGCGCCGTCGCGCACACCGACATTGCCGCCCATGCCATCGCTGCGGGCGAGCTGACCTTGGTGCCCGCCCTGCTGGAAGCGGCCGAAGGTTTGAGCACCCAACAGGACAATGGCTATTTCAGCGCCGCCATCTTGCGCGAGATCGCCTATAACCAATTTGAAATGGGAGAGCGCGACCGCGCCCTTGAATTTGTCGAACGCGCCAGAACCGCCTCACGCATCGCAAACTCCGCACAGGAACAATCCCGCTCAATGAGCCGGATCGCCACGCGGCTCGCCGATCAAGGGGCATATTCAGACGCAGTGAGCATTATCGAAGAATCAATCACTTTGTCGGAGATGGTCGAGCGGGATCTCTTCAAGAATTTCGCCCATTATGAGGCCGCAGGCGCTGCCGCATTTGCCGGCGAGTTCGACACGGCACGCGCGCTGGTGGCAGGCCTTCCGGACACACCATTTGGCTCGGCCGCCTCCCTGCAAAGCGCAGCGCAGCGTGATCTCGCCTGGGGGCTGGTCCGCCATGGCCAAACCGAAGCGGGCCTTGCGCTGGCCAATGCGATCATATCTCCTCGCGAAAAAGTTCACGCGCTCAGCCGCATCGTGCGCTTGATGGCAACCCCAGACATGCCCGCTCTACCGCGCTATCTCTGAGGCCACTCGCAACACGTAAAATACTCCGCCTACGGCCAACGCAGCACCCTCAAGCGCCGCCCGTCGTCCACGCCCCATAACTCAGGGCGATTATTATCATAGCCACTGGTTCCGTTGTCCTTTGCTCAGGACCGTCTATCGAGACAGGTAGAAAACCGGAGTACCGAAAATGGACCGAGCACAGATCATCAAATATTCGAGCATGGCTCTTGGCGTTGCCGCCATCGGCGCATTGGCCCTTTATGCCTCTTCAGGCGGGAACACAGATCGCCCCGCCAATGTCGCCGCGTCGAGCGCTCAGGACTCCGCCCAGCAAACTCAGGCACGCTACCTGCCCGCTGCGCAAGAAAGCGCAGTTGCCCAAGTCGCCGCGGGCGATGCTGTGCGCGGCGCAAAAGTCTTCAAGACCTGCGCCTCCTGCCACAATATTGGCGAGGGCGCAGCGAACGGCTTTGGTCCGGTGCTCAACAATATTGTCGGGCGCGCTGCGGGCTCTTATCCGGGATATTCTTACAGTCCGAGCCTTGCTGCGGCCGGTGATGGCGGCCTCGTCTGGACCGAGGAGAAACTCTATGACTGGCTCAAAGAGCCAACGGGCTTCCTGCAAGAGCAACTGGGCGATGACAGCGCGAGCAGCAAAATGCCAATCGGATTTGACGACGAGCAAACGCGGCGGGATGTCATCGCATTCCTGCGGGGTCAGGGCAGCGGCACAGCCACAAGCGAGACCGCCGAAATGTCTCATGGCAACACGCCCTCCATCAAAATGACCGAAGCGATGACCGCCGAGCCCGACGAGATTGACGCCCTGCCGCATGTCCGTCAGGAGCTCGTCGCCCCGCCCTTCCTGCCCGAACACACCCAGAGAGCCGAGGGCGGGCCCAAAGTCGTCGAGATCGAACTGACCGTCGAGGAGAAACGCTGGACGCTCGACAATCAGGGCACGGAGATTATCGCGCTGACCTATAATGGCTCGATCCCTGCGCCGATGATCATTGTCCATCAGGGCGACTGGGTGGAGCTGACCCTGAAGAATCCGGCAACCAATTCCATGGTTCACAATATTGATCTCCATGCGGCGACCGGCGCGCTTGGCGGCGCAGCGCTGACCACAATTTCCCCGGGCGAGGAAACCGTTTTGCGGTTCGAAGCAACGAAATCCGGCGTCTTCCTCTATCATTGCGCGCCCGAAGGCTCGATGACGCCCTATCATGTCACCCACGGGATGACCGGCTCGATCATGGTGCTCCCGCGCGAAGGCCTGACCGATGGCGAGGGTAATGCGCTGACCTATGACAAAGCCTATTATATTGGCGAGAACGATTTTTATGTCCCGCGCGATGCGGATGGAAATTTCAAAACATACAGCGCTGCCGGAGCCGACCTTGTGGACTGGGCCGAGATTGCCCACACGCTCGCGCCTACCCATATCGTGTTCAATGGACGCGTTGGCGCGCTGACCGGCGAAGGCGCGATGACGGCGGATGTTGGCGACACTGTTCTGTTTGTCCATGTTCAGGGCAACCGCGATACGCGTCCGCATCTGATTGGCGGGCATGGCGATTATGTCTGGGAGGAAGGCTCCTTTGTTAATCCGCCCATGCGCGATCTGGAAACATGGTTCGTGCGTGGCGGCTCGGCGGGCGCAGCGCTCTACACGTTCCGCCAACCGGGCGTCTATGCCTACCTCAACCACAATCTGATCGAGGCGGTTGAGTTTGGCGCAGCCGCGCATGTCGTCGTCGGTGGCGAGTGGGATGACCGCTTGATGCGCAGCAGCTATATCGGCCCGATCAGGAATGAGTAGGCCGATGGGGATACCTGTCTGGAGCTTTGCCGCCGGACTGCTTGTTCTCATCGCTGGCACCTACCACTTTGTCACCGCATCCGCCGCGCAACCGCCATCCGTCATCCCATCGCAATTCATAGACGTGCCGATGCCTGACGGGACGCTACAAGTGGCCATTCATGAAACCACGGTCGGCCAATGGCGCGCCTGCATGCGGGCGGGAGCCTGCGCGCTCGAGGTCACGGGCGACATGGACGATGATCTGCCAATGTCGGGGCTCAACTGGGCAGACCTGACCTCCTATATCAACTGGTACAGATCCGAGACCGGCCTCCATGTGCGGCTCCCCTCGCGCGCGGAATGGACGATACTCGCGGCAGATCAATCCACGGACAACGCCGAGAAACTGTTTGAAGATCCGCGCATGGCGTGGGCCGCCTCCTATGACATGACGCGCCGGGCGGGCGACACGCAGCGGCAATCGGTCGAAAGCTTCGGCGCGAATGAGAACGGCCTATTCGACATTCGCGGCAATGTCTGGGAGTGGACCGCGACCTGCGATCCGGACATTGCAGAAATCGACGGCAACGCAGTGCCATGCTTTGCCGGACGCATCGCAATGGGCAAACACACCGCCGTCCTGTCCGATCAGCTTCGCAATCCCGGCAAGGCAGGGTGCAGCGTTGGCCAGCCGCCCGATCATGTTGGATTCCGGCTTGTGATGGATGGATAAAGCCGAACTGCCCCAAATCTCCAACAACACATTTC
Source organism: uncultured Hyphomonadaceae bacterium (assembly GCA_938049795.1). Classification (GTDB taxonomy): domain Bacteria; phylum Pseudomonadota; class Alphaproteobacteria; order Caulobacterales; family Hyphomonadaceae; genus CALLCD01. The sequence continues at coordinate 3,951 of CALLCD010000118.1, forward strand.
GATCACTCCGCGTTCAACTCTGCCTCGTTCAACCGATTGTGATGGGCCTAAAACCCTTCCCTGTAGTTATTGTCGTCATAACCGGCGGTATTGGCATCTGTGCCAGTCCTCGCCATGACCACAATCGAGCCAAGGACGCACCTTTATGGAGCTTCATCAGATCCGGTATTTTCTGGCCGCGTGCGAGACGCTGAATTTCACGCGCGCTGCGGAAATGCGACATGTCAGCCAACCGGCGCTGACCAAGGCGATCCATATGCTTGAGGACGAGCTCGGCGGCGCTCTGTTTGACACCCAAAGCCGGCCGATCCGCCTGACCGCATTCGGCGCTCTGCTGCGCGGTCAATTTGCGCAGATCCACGACATTCTGCTCGACATCAAGACCACGGCCAAACGCTTCCACATGCTCGAGGATTCGACCTTCGCCATCGGGATATTGAACACAATCGGGCAGAACCGGTTCGTGGAGATTGTCCGCCGCTTGCAGGAACACTTGCTGGGCGTCTCGATCACGATCACCCATATCGGCCAGAACCAGCTCATCGAGGCGCTCAATTCGGGCAAGCTCGAACTGGCGATTGTGCCCTGGTGCCCCGGATTTGCGAGCCAGATCGAAGGCGCCGAACTTTACGAAGAGCCTTATATGCTCGCCGTGCCAGACAAGCACCGCTTTGCCCAAGCCCCCTCCGTCGCGCTTGCCGATCTCGACAAGGAGGGCTTCGTCCAGCGCAGCCATTGCGAACAGATTACAGAAATCAGGGACATCCTCACCGCGAAAAAGATCAGCATGGAGCTTCATCTTGATACCGATCAGGACGGGTTTGCAAAGCTGATGATCGGCGCGGGGCTCGGGGTTGGCATTATGCCGCAATCCTTGATCACGCCGCCTCTGGTGGGCGTTCCGATCGATGATCTGGGCGTCAGCCGCGCATTCCACATTGCACACAAAAAGGGCCGCAGCTTGTCACCGATTGCTGAAAAAGTGTTCGAGACGCTCGCCGCCCTGCACCAGAAATAGTTGGATTTTTCCGGTTTTCGATATGCTGATACGTTTCCATTCCTGATATAGGTTTCGCCGATAGTAGCGTTTCATAGGGGCATACAGAGGCCGATTCTCCCTTCGGTTCTGTGCTCTGGAGCCCCTATGTCGTTTGAAGCCCTTCTTGAGAATTATGACCGCGAGAGTACCGCACGGTTTGTGGTCTCGCATATGGAACATGTCGCCGAGCCGGAGGGTCTGGACCTGCTCGGAGCGCTTGATTACGACTCCAAATTCTTCGAGTGCGATGGTCACCAATTGCACTATCTGGACTCCGGTCCGGGCCGCTATCGCAAGACCGCGCTTTGCCTGCATTCGTGCATTGGCTGGGCCTACGCCTATCGCAATATCATCCCGCACCTGCAACATCATGGCTACCGCGTCATCGCGCTTGATCTGTTGGGATTTGGCCTGTCCGATAAGGCCAGCGACGTAGACGAGTTAAGCCTGCGCGCGCAGAGCGGGCGGATCGCAGCGCTGATCGAGGCGCTTGATCTTGAGGATGTCACCCTGATCGGTCACGAGATGGGCGCAAGTGTCGCCGCACAAATACCGCAGCTTTGCCCTGAACGTGTCGATGCGCTGATCGCCATCAACCCGGCCACACGCCTGCCAGAAGACGCAGGCCCCGGGCTACATCTGTGGCAAACCCTGCTGCGCATGGGCGCGCCGGAAATGGGCAGCTATGATCTGACCCAAAGTCTGAGCGCGGAAGATTTTTCCGCCTATCAGGCCCCACACCAAACCGTCAATGGCACGCTGGCGCTCGAGCATTTCCAGCGGCACATCGTGCTTGAGGAAGGCGATCCGGATCTCGGTTTCCTGAAGGCAGGGTATCGCTGGCTCGCCGGGGACTGGAGCGGCCGGTCAGTTGTTCTGGTCGGGGACAAGGATCCCGTATTTGGGCTCAAGTCGGCGCAGAATTTCCGCAAACAAATCGGCTGCGCCGCGCGTCCGGTTGTCCTCCCAGAGCTCGGCAGCCACCCACTCGAGGAAAGCCCCGAATGCATCGAGCGCGCCTTTGAAGTGCTGTTTGCGGCTTAAGCGCGACATCCGGTACGCCCATCTTCCCTCATCCTGAGCGAAGTCGAAGGATGTCTCTCAACGCTTGACGAACCTCTCCAAGCCCGCCTCGTGGTTCGACTTCGCTCACCATGAGGCTTCAACTGCGCTCACCACCCATGAGGCTTCGAGAGATCGCTCTGTTTGCAACCAAATCTACTGGCAGTTCGGACGCGGAAATCCACTCTCAATCGGCAAGGACAGATCACGCGACCATTCATTCCATGACCCGAAATAGGTTCGCACATCCTTGATGCCAGCCTGTTTGAGCGCCACAAATGTGTTCGACGTCCGCGCGCCTTTGAAGCAATAGAGCCAGACCGGCTTATCGAGATCGACGCCGACATTCAGACAGTCCGCGCGCACCTCGCACGGGTCTTTAACGCGAACCGCGTCGCCCACCGGCTTCATCAGGCGATACCATTCCAGCCATTTCGCACCCGGTATCCGGCCCTTGCGCGGCGCGAAATCCTTGCCATAAGGCGACGAACTGGCGCCGACCCATTCATCAACATCGCGCACATCGAGCAACGTGACCCGATCCTGATCAAGCTCGGCCAAAACATCATCCTTGCCAACAATCAGATGACGGCCCTGATCGGAGAGGGTCAGCCGAGCGGGTTCGCGCTGAACGACCCTGTCCGTCACCGACAGCCCCGCCGCCCGCCAGGCTTTGAGCCCGCCATGCAAAACATAGGAATGGTCATGTCCGAGATAAGACAGCAGAAAATGCCCGCGACAAGACTGGCCGAACCCTGTCTCCATGCCGCCCTCATAGAAGACGACGCAATCATCATCGCCAATGCCCGAATTTTGAAACACGGAGGCGAAATATTCGCGCATGTGGGCAGCCCCCTCGGGCGTCGAACTTGCCAGATAGGTAAAGATTTCATGAATATTGATCGCACCTTCGATATGGCACTCGGCATAGGCAAGCGGGTCGCGTGTATCGACGACAATCACGTCCTGCTGCGACTTCATCAGCACCAATTCGCAAGGATCAATCAGAATTTTAGTGTCCATCGCTATCAATATCCTTATGGTGACCAAACCCCGCCGCCCGGCAGCTATCGTGAAGCAGAGCAACGGACAGGGCGAGCAGACCAAGATCCTTGAGAAGAAATTGTCCGGGCAGAACTGAAATCGCGGGACCTGGCATGTCCGCGATAAACACGCCATTTGTTGTAAAGAAAAAGCTGAACGTCAGCAGAAAGGTCGCAACCGCCGCGCCAGCTCCGAAAACGGCGAGTTTCGGCGCGGCAAATCTGGCAGCCAGACAAGCGGCAATCAATAGCTCGATAAGGCCAATCGCCACAGAGACCGCCTGCGGTCCAAAGACCGGCAGCGTCCATCCCACGAAAGGACTGCTGGTGATCAGGCCAGCAATCGCTTCAGCCTCATAGTTCGTAAACTTCATGCCGCCAAACCAAAGAAAAATCAGTGCAAGCGCTCCGTACGGGGCAAACCGGCCGGCAGCCTCTATGAGCCTTGTCGCGCGTGCAATTGAATCTTCTGTCGGCATTATTCTATCTCGTCCAGCATCTGTTTTCGTCGGTCCCCCCGAACAAAACTGCTCAAATCAGATCATTCGCACCACATTTTCCTTTGACCTGAAATCTGCCTGACCAGAGCCGCGCACGGCCGGACGGTCGGAGCAAATACGGGTCTCTGAAGCTCAGCAGAAAATTCCCACAAGGTCTTTCAGTACACATCCCTTTGTAGCTAGTTTGCCGACGCAACGGTCTGATTGATCGGCTCTGAAAATCCATCGCGGCGGATCGGCGTAATTTTGGTGCCCTGAATACCGGCACCGGCCATCAAGCCCTGCTGATCGAAAATAAACGCATAAATGTCCGCGCGCAGCGTCGTACTCGTCAGATTGCGCCCAAGTCCTGCATTGGCCACCACAACGCTTGGGCCAACGCCGATCTCAAGCCCGTCCGACTTTTCGAGATAATCGAGCGCGCTTTCATTGGTAAACACCAGCACATAGCCAAATCGCTGCACGCCGGCTTGCAAACCATATGAGGCTGCGACGCTGTTATAGTGACCCACAGGCGCACCTTCACGCATCAGCACGCCATCACCCGCATGTCCGCCGACAATAAACCCGCCTTTGACAATGTTCGGAAAAACCAGTTGCGCCACGGAGTCCTTATACAAAGCACGGGCCGCATCGTTCTCCTCTAACAGGCGCGCAAACGCTTCATCCGCATCACTGTTGAGTGTCTCCTGACTCGCGACAAAGGGCGTCGTTCGACCGGAGTTTGCACACGCCGACAACAAAGCCACAAAGAGGAGTATCCATAGATTTTTCATGATAGCAGATCCTGTTTCTCTATATGGAGTAATTTCCCCGATTTGCTCGGCGAGGTCTTTCAAATTCCCACAGATGACAGACTATAGACGAATGCGGGAAGACACGTTCAGAAAGTGCGGCCAAAAGCGAGACCGAAAACCACCGCATCCTCACCACTCGACAAATCAAAATGAAGCTGGGGCGACAAGGTAAAGTGATGGCCAATTTCGAACTCGTAGAGCATTCCGAAGCGCCCGATAGCAAATTCCTCATCAGGCGTTATCTCGACCCCGGGGCCGACCTGAAGGGCGAACCCTTTGAACAAATGTATATCCGCAACGGCCAATAGTGTGGTCGCATCTATCTCACCAAACGCATGCTCGGCGACAAAACCCAGCCCCAGGAGCTCGGTCAACCGGTACTCATAGTCAATCCCGAGCGTAAACTCGGTCACATCCGCCGCATCAACATAAGTTCCGCCCACAATGACAGAGAGATGATGGGGGCGGTCTTCTTCCGTACAGACCGTTTCGTGCGCGCATGAGTTTTCCGCGTTGGCGAACGCGCCCAAAAACATCAGTGCCGATAGTATCAATATGGATCTCGTCATAAAGTGGCATTTCTCCAACCGGACTTGCCCCAGCCTGTTCCACTCTAGGCGCGCATTGCTCCAAACAATACCATGTAGCCAAGCGTGTTAGATCCTTGCTCACGCGTCTAGTCGCCACTCCTAACTCCGCGAATTTCAAGAAATTCTATCAGTTAGCGGACCAATTTGATCTGAACGCGGCAAGATTCTGATAGTGCGGGATATTGGGTAGAATTGTCCGGTCGGCTGACCCAATATCACTCTCATGCAAGCACACTCCCAATGATTGTCCTTGCCAACGATACGCAGGCCAAACCTGTCACGCCCCTACAACCCGCACCCAAGGATCCTCCCCTATGACCACCACCACACACGCCTCCACCGTCAATGGCGTTTCAATCCGTGTTTTGAGCGAAACCATCTCCGCCGTAGACAAAGACCGCGAGCTTGGCCTGTCACGCTTCAAGATCTCCAACACATGGGATGGCGGCACCCGTTCGACATCAACCGTAGAAGACATGTATGCCGCAAAGCAAACCATCGCCCACAAGGCCGGCCATCAGATGCATTCGGATGAGCCTGAAATGCTGTCGGGCACAGACGCCGCGCCCAACCCGGTCGAGCAATTGCTCAGTGCACTGGCAAGTTGCGTGGTCACCAGCATCATCGCCCATGCGTCGATGAAAGGCATTGAAATCAACTCTCTAAAATCCGAGCTTGAGGGCGACATCAATCTGACCGGCTTTCTCGGCCTCGATGACAGCATCTCTCGGGGCTACAATAATATCTCGATCAAGCTCTTCGTAGACAGTCCGCACAAGGATCTCGAAGAAATCCGTCTGCTGTCATTCTACTCCCCGGTTTTCAACACGATCGCCAACGCGGCCAAACTTGACGTGTCGATCACAAACTAGCCCCGCCAGACCAATCTCCCCCCCTCCTCAGGAACCAGAATACATGACCAGAGCCTATCTTGTGCCCGGAAAGCGCACCCCCTTCGTCAAGGCCGGAAAGGAGTTCGCCCAATTTGATTCAATCGCGCTCTCGACCCCGGTTGTCCAAGCTATGGCCGCGCAGGCAAAACCCGACATTGTCCTTTGGGGCCAAGTCATCCCCAGCCCGACGGTGTCCAATCTCGGCCGCGAATTGCTGCTCGAAGCTGGGCTTGACGCGGACATCCCCGGCGCAACATCCGTTCTGGCCTGCTCGACCAGTATGCTGGCAACCATTCAAGCGGCGGGCATGGTCGGAAAAGGCGGTGTGAATCTGGCCCTGGTGGGCGGGGTGGAATCAATGAGCCACGTTCCGATTGCGCTCAAAGCCGACAAAGCCCAAGAGCTTGCCGCAGCTTTCCAGACCGATCCGGCCGCGGCCCAAGCCCTGTTTGCAAGCCTTGACCCAAGCGCGTTCGACCTGCCCGTGCGCGGCTGGGCCAATCGGATTTCGGGCCGCTCGATGGGCGAGCACACCGAAGACACGGCCAAATTCTTCAAGATCGAAAGAGCCGCCCAAGACAGAATCGCGTTCGACAGCCACGCCAATGCCACCAAGGGCCAAGAGGCCGGTTTCTTTGACGATCTGATTGTCGCTCATGGCGGCGTGGAGAAAGACACAATCCCGCGCGCGGACTCAACACTTGAGAAACTGGCCACCCTGCGCCCCGTTTTCGACCAGAGCGATGCGGGCACGATCACAGCGGGCAATTCCTCACCGCTCACCGATGGCGCAGCTGGCCTCTGGGTTGCTGATGAAGCGGGCGTCAAACGGCTCGGCCAAACACCGGAAATCGAGATCATCGACTGGCAGCTCGGCGCGATGGACTATAAGGAGGAAGGCATCCTGATGGCACCCGCTCGCGCAATCCCCAAATTGCTCGCGCGCAATGGACTGGTCTTCGACGATATCCATCTCTGGGAAATCCACGAAGCGTTTGCGACACAAGTTCTCGCCAACATCCAAGCCATTAGCGATCCGGACTATCGCAAAACTAATGCCGGAATTGATGCCGATTTTGGCCCCTTCCCGATGGACCGGCTCAACCCACATGGCGGCTCGCTCGCCATTGGCCACCCCTTTGGCGCAACCGGCGCGCGCATCCTCAGCCAGACGGCCAAAGAGCTTCAAGCCATGCCGAAAGACAGCCGCGCCATTGTCTCGATCTG
>CALLCD010000119.1 GCA_938049795.1 uncultured Hyphomonadaceae bacterium
GGACTAAGTGCCAATAGGATTGAGTGAGAGATCAATGAGCGACGAGATTGAAACCCCTGAAGACGACAATGTGGTGAAAATGCCCGAAACACCTTCACAAGCCCCCAAGGCACAAGAGACGGACCTGTCCGCTCCCGAAATGGTGGAAACTCTGGACACGCAGGCCGGTGAGCAGGTCGAAACCGTGGAAACGATGGCCGAGCGTCTGATCGCCATCGAAGCGGAAAAGCTCGAGATCAAGGACCAGCTCCTGCGCACGCTTGCTGACATGGAAAACCTGCGCAAACGCACCGAGCGCCAGCTTGCTGATGAACGCGTCTATGCGGTCGAGAAGTTTGCCCGCGATATGCTGAACGTCTCGGACAATCTCTCCCGTGCGTTGACCGCCTTGACCCCTGAAGCGCGTGCCGAGCTGTCTGATGCGGGTAAGGGCCTGCTTGAAGGGATCGAGCTGACCGAGAAAGAACTGACGGTCACCTTGTCCCGGCACGGCGTCACTGCGGTCGATTCGACCCAAGGCACCGAGTTTGACCCGAACGTCCATCAGGCCGTTGCGCAAATCCCCTCCGACCAGCCCGAAGGCACCATTGCCGAGCCGTTCCAGACCGGATGGAAGCTTGGCGACCGCACTCTGCGCGCGGCGATGGTGGCCGTCAGCACGGGATAGGTGCTAGCGGGACGGGGCCGCACGATGCGGGCCTCCCTTCACAACCGATCAAACACAAGTGAACGCCCTTCGGTTCCTCGGGGCGAACGGTTAGCCTGCGTGCATCCTTCAAACCCCGCTGACCGGAGACTACAACATGCAAAGACTGATCGCCCTTTTTACCATCCTCATGACCGCGCTGGCGATCAATGCGCCGGCCAATGCCCAATTATGGGGTCCGAAAAACTTCATCTATGAGAAGGGTGGCTACGCCATCGACGGGCATGACACCGTCGCCTATCACGATCTTGATGCCACCGATCTCGACTCCAACGGGTTGCCCAACCCGCGCGCAGTGGATGGCGACCGCCGCTTCTCAGCCCAGTATCAGGGCGCGACATGGCTCTTCTCCTCGCAGGCCAATCTTGACCGGTTCAATGCAGACCCCGCCCGCTACACGCCCGCCTATAATGGCTATTGCGCCTATGCGGCGGCCAATGGCAGCTTGACGAAAACCAATGCCGATGCGTGGCGGATTATCGACGGTCAGCTCTATCTGAATTTCAACAGCAGCATCCAGCGCAAATGGGTCAAAGACATTCCCGGCCATATCGAACGGGCCAATGCAAATTGGGATGAATTGGCTGAAGGTCTTAAGCCGCTCGAAGGCTAGAAACCGCAGTATTTTCGCGGCAGAATCCGAGTTTATTATTGATACACAATAAGGGCGCGTCGGCCACAAAAGCCGGCGCGTTTTACTTATTTTTTCTCAACGGGGCAGGAATATGAAATTTCCCCTTGCGAGGACGCATAAACACACCATATCGAGCCTCGAACCTGTGTTCTTGCATTCGCACGAACAACACCTTAATCCAATTGGAGCCGCGGTTCATTGGCGCTGACATTCAGGCCAAGAGATTTAAATGATCGGCGGCAGCCGAAAGACAAGGAAGATTATTATGGGAAAGATCATCGGGATCGACCTCGGAACAACCAATTCATGTGTAGCGGTGATGGAGGGCGGAAATGCCAAAGTCATCGAAAACTCCGAAGGCCAGCGCACAACGCCATCTGTTGTCGCCTTCAACAAAGACAATGAACGCCTGATCGGCATGCCCGCGCGGCGCCAGGGCGTGACCAATCCTGATTTCACCTATTACGCCATCAAGCGCCTGATCGGTCGTCTCTACTCTGATCCGACCGCGCAGAAGGACAAGGAAATGTCCCCCTTCGAGATCGTTAAAGGTCCAAAGGGCGATGCGTGGGTCAAAGGCCGCGACAAAGACTACGCCCCGCAGGAAATCTCTGCGTTCATTCTGCAAAAGATGAAAGAAACCGCCGAGAGCTATCTTGGCGAAGAGGTCGAGCAGGCTGTGATCACCGTGCCGGCCTACTTTAACGACGCCCAGCGTCAGGCCACCAAAGACGCGGGCCAGATCGCCGGTCTCGAAGTCCTGCGCATCATCAATGAGCCAACCGCTGCCGCGCTCGCCTACGGGCTCGAAAAAGCCGAAGGCAAAACTATTGCCGTTTATGACCTTGGCGGCGGCACGTTCGATGTGTCCATTCTCGACATTGGCGACGGCGTGTTCGAAGTGCTCTCGACCAATGGCGACACCTTCCTTGGCGGTGAAGACTTTGACCTGCGCATCGTCGATTTCCTCGTCGAGACCTTCAAGAAAGACACCGGCATTGATCTCAAAGCCCAGAAAGACGCGCTCCAGCGCCTCAAGGAAGAAGCCGAGAAAGCCAAGAAAGAGCTCTCCTCTGCGTCCTCCTACGAAGTGAACCTGCCCTTCATCACGATGGACATGGAAACCAAAGAGCCAAAGCACTTAACGACCACGCTCAGCCGCGCCAAGCTCGAAAGCCTTGTCGCAGATCTCGTCAAGCGCACCATTGATCCGTGCCAGAAGGCGCTCAAAGACGCTGGCAAGACCATTGGCGATATTGACGAAGTTGTCCTCGTGGGCGGTATGACGCGGATGCCTGCGGTTCAGGCCGCGGTCGAGAAATTCTTCGGCCGCGCGCCGCACAAGGGCGTAAACCCTGATGAAGTCGTTGCCCTCGGCGCGGCCATTCAGGCGGGCGTTCTGCAAGGCGATGTTAAAGACGTTGTCCTGCTTGATGTCACTCCGCTCTCGCTCGGCATCGAGACACTTGGCGGCGTGTTCACCCGTCTGATCGACCGCAACACGACGATCCCGACGAAGAAATCGCAAACCTTCTCGACCGCTGAAGACAATCAGGCGGCGGTGACCATTCGCGTGGCACAAGGCGAGCGCGAAATGGCCGCTGACAACAAGCCGCTCGGCCAGTTCAATCTCGAAGGCATTGCGCCCGCCCCGCGCGGCATGCCGCAAATCGAAGTGACGTTCGACATTGATGCCAATGGGATCGTCAACGTCTCGGCGAAAGACAAAGCGACCGGCAAAGAACAGCAGATCACCATCCAGGCCAATGGCGGGCTAAACGATGACGAGATCAAGGATATGATGAAGGATGCCGAGGCCAATGCCGAAGCGGACAAGCAGCGCAAGGAATTGATCGAAGCGAAAAACCATGCCGAAGCTCTGATCCATCAGACCGAGAAGCAAGTGGCCGAACATGGAGACAAGGTTGGCGACGACATCAAGGACGCCATCGAAGCTGCCTCGACGGACCTCAAGACCGCGACCGAAGGCGAAGACCTTGAAGACATTCAGGCCAAGTCCCAAGCACTGACCAATGCGGCCATGAAGCTCGGCGAAGCGATCTATGCCAGCCAGCAGGAAGAGGCCGCCCACACCGATGCCGCTGCAGACGCTATGAATGAAGCCGCCGACGCCGCTGATGATGTCGTCGACGCCGATTTCGAAGAAGTCTCCGACGACGAAGCCAAAAGCGCCTAGGCCAAACCGCCAGACCCAAAACAAGATGCCCCGCAAGCACCAAGCCTGCGGGGCTTTCTCGTTTTTTGATTGGACCGGACCATGCACTGCCTCTACGCTCTCTCTCCAAGCGGAGGAGATGCCATGACCACGCTCAGCACCGGCACAGACCTTGCCCCTGTTGCGGACGGGGTTTGGCGTGCGGAACTGACGAAAGATTGTGCCTTGTGGAGCCCGGCGGGTGGTTTTCTGAGCGCGCTGGCGATCCGCGCGGCAGGGGAGGCCACCGCATTTCCCCGCCCCATAAGTTTTGCCTGCCAGTTCCTGCGCCGCGCCGAGTTCGGGACCGTCCGGCTCGAGGTGACCTCGCTCCAACAGGGCCGGCGCACCGAAGCTTTGCGCGTTGATATGGTCCAGTCGGGCAAGCTCGTCATGACGGCGCAAGTCTGGGCAGGTGTCGCAGAGGGCCAAGGCATGAACCATGACGACACGCGCGCGCCGTCCCTGCCGGACCCTGAGCCGCTGCCAAATTATGCGATGATCTATCCTGACGATCCGATGCCGCCCTTTTTCGACCGCTTCGATCAACGCCCCATCAATCCCGTCTTGCCGGGCGACAAAACCGTCCATCCGGCAAGGCTTGAAGGCTTCTACAGGTTCACCCCGCCCGAGCCGATGGAGGACGCTTTTGTCGATGCCGGACGCATCATGTTGCTGATCGATACTTATGCCTGGCTTGCGACCTATCCGGCCCATCCCGGCGAAGGGCCATCCCCGTGGATCGCGCCCAATCTCGATTTCTATTATCGCTTCCACCGGCCCACGATTGGCGAAGACTGGCTGCATATGACGAATGAAGCGGACCTGGCCGATGGCGGTCTGATCGCAGCCTCTGGGGCCATCCGCAACCGTCAGGGCGAGCTGCTCGCGCGCGGGGTGTCCCAGTTGATTTGCGTTCCAAGACCGACGCCGCAAAAATCCTAGAGCTTGGGCAGCGGCCCTTTCAGCGCGGCCACCACATCGGGGTTCTGCAAAACCGTTTCAGCCGCCTTGAGCCCTGTATCGCTGACGGCCTGCCGATGCACGCTGTCAGAGAGCAGAGCGAGCGTCTGCGCGGCGAAAGCGTCCGGCGTGTCGGCAAGCTGGACCACGCTATTAAGCGCGGTCCCATAGCCATCAATCCCCGTCGGATAGGCCACAATCGGCACGCCCATGCCGAGATATTCGCCCACCTTGATCGAAATGCCGCTCATCAATTGG
>CALLCD010000120.1 GCA_938049795.1 uncultured Hyphomonadaceae bacterium
ATTCATGACCGGCATGGCAGCGCTCCCGAGGAATTTGATTGTGGTTTATCGTCAATATGGGTCATAAATATCGCTCCTTATCAACCGCTCCCTTTAGGGAAACGCGAAAGCAAATCCGATATGACCTTACGCACTGTCAGCGCCGTTCAGGCGGCCCCCGTCCTGTTTGACAAGGCTGCGACGTTGGAGCGGTTTGCGCACTGGCTGTCTGAAGCCAAGGCGGCAGGGGCGGATCTGGTTGTGTTTCCGGAGACGTTTCTGGGCGGCTACCCTAAGGGCGTGGACTTTGGCGCGCGGGTCGGGTCTCGCAATGCGGAGGGGCGCGAGCTGTTCCGGCTGTATTACGAAAACGCATTTGCGCGCGATGGCGAGGCGTTTGGCCAGGTGCGCGCGATGGTCAGGGAAGCGGGCATCAATGCGGTGATCGGCCTTGTCGAGCCGGTTGGCGATACGCTCCATTGTGCGGCAGCGACGCTCGACCGGAGCGGCGAGATTGTCGGCTGGCGGCGCAAACTGCAACCGACGGCGATGGAACGCATCATCTGGGGCATGGGCGATGGCGCAACGCTGGAGGTGGCGCAGACCGATATGGGTCGCGTGTCGGCGTGTATTTGCTGGGAGAATTATATGACGCTGTTGCGCGCGCACATGTTTGCCCAGCGCACGCAGATTTATACGGCCCCGACTGTGGACGACCGGAAAGTCTGGGTGCCGAGCATGCAGATGATTGCGCTTGAGGGGCGGTGTTTTGTTGTGTCCGCCTGCCAGTATATGACGCGGGCGGATGTGGCCGAGGGGGTCGATTATGATGCGCTACAGGGCAATGAGCCGGAGACAGTGCTGATCAATGGCGGCAGTGTGATTGTGTCTCCGATGGGTGAGATACTGGCGGAGCCGGCTTACGGGGACAGTCGGCTTGTGACGGCTGAAACTGATATGGACGACATACCGCGCGGCAAATTTGATATGGATGGGGCGGGCCATTATGCGCGGCCGGACATTTTTACACTGGCGGTGGATAAAACGCCAAGGCTGATTGCAGATTAAGAGGGCGTGCCGCATGGACTCCCAAATCGACTTCAGACTGGCCCAGCGCGCCTTTTACAACCGCGTTGACCGACTTCCCCTTGTGCGCGCGGATCAGGCCCTCTAAGTATCGCTGCGCATTGGGAAGATTGGACTTATGACTGAGACAGCTGTGACACTGGCATCCATACAAGCCGCCGCCGATGTGTTGGCCGGACAGATCGAGCGTACGCCGATGCGCCCGTCGCGGACGCTTTCGGAGATTACCGGCGCGGATGTCTGGGTGAAGTTCGAGAATATGCAGTTTACCGCCGCCTTCAAGGAGCGCGGGGCACTGAACAAGCTGTCGAAGCTGACCGAAGAGGAGAAGCGGACTGGGGTGATTGCCGTTTCGGCGGGCAATCATGCGCAAGGGGTGGCCTATCATGCCAAGCGGCTCGGGATTCCGGCGACGATTGTGATGCCGGTGACGACGCCGTTTAACAAGGTCCAGCATACGCGCGATCATGGCGCGCGGGTGTTGCTCGAAGGGGATACGTTTGACGAGGCTTCGGTGTACGCGGCCACGGTGCGCGCGCGGGACGGGCTGACCTTTATCCATCCGTTTGACGATGCAGACATTATCTCCGGTCAGGGTACGATTGCGCTCGAAATGCTGGCCGATATGCCGGATTTTGACACGCTTCTGGTGCCTATTGGTGGCGGCGGACTTATCTCGGGCATGTCGGTGGCGGCCAAGGGGCTCAAGCCAGACATAGAGATTATCGGCGTGCAGGCCTCGATGTATCCGAGCATGCAGGCAGCGATTAATGGCACTGATACGCCTGCGCAGGGCGGGGCGACGATTGCCGAGGGGATTGCCGTTAAAAAGGCGGGCACGCTGACACGCGAGATTGTGCGTAACCTCGTGGACGATATTTTGCTCGTCGAGGAAGAACATATGGAGCGGGCGATTACGCTTTACGCCGATGTCGAGAAGACGATTGCGGAAGGCGCTGGCGCTGCGGGGCTTGCGGCCCTGCTTGCCCATCCGGCAAAATTTTCCGGCAAACGGGTCGGGCTTGTTCTGTGTGGCGGCAACATTGATACTAGGCTGCTCGCCTCGGTTTTGACGCGGGCGCTGGTGCGGGAGAAACGACTGACCAATATTCGCATCATTGGCGACGATCGGCCCGGGCTTTTGGGGCTGGTGTCAAAGATTATCGGCGATAGCGGCGCAAATATTATGGAAGTGGCGCACAACCGGATTGCGCTTGATGTGCCCGCCAAAGGGGCCGAATTTGATATTCTGATCGAGACACGCGACGCCCAGCACACGCAGGAAGTGATTGATGTGCTCGGACAGGCCGGTTATCCGCCGCGCCCGCTCGACAGGTAATTTGCACAGTTTGTAAAGTGACACCGCGGCCAAACGGACCTAAAGCAAGAGGCCGATGCACCTAATGGAGCCAGAGAGATGATCCGCACTTCAGTCCTGCTAATTGCCATGACCGCCGCTCTGGCTGCCTGCTCGTCTGACAAGACAGCAATACCGGACAACCCCCTTCGCGCAGAAATAGACGCCGCGTTTGACCGCGAAAGTGAAGCGCGGCTGACACAGTCGGACGCACCAACCCAACCCACAGAGGACCAAGATTTGACAGATGTATTTGCCGGGATGATCCCGTGGGATGGAGGTCGCGACGGCCTTGTGACAACCGAGAGCGGATTACAAATCCATGTTTTGGAGGAAGGCGACCGCAGTGGCGCGCATCCGGGCATTAATGACAATGTGTCGGTCAATTATGAAGGTCGGCTGGCCTCGAATGGCGAGACGTTTGACAGCTCCTTCGAGCGCGGATCTCCGGCGGAATTTGGCGTAACGCAAGTGATCCCCGGCTGGACCGAGGCGCTACAATTGATGCGGCCGGGGGATGAATGGCTGGTCTATCTGCCGTCCGACATTGCCTATGGTGAACGCGGCACGCCGGGCGGACCGATTGGTCCAAACGCGGATCTGGTTTTCCGCGTCCGGCTTGAAGAGGTTGTGCCGGATGAGATACCCGGCGCCGAGGTGTGGGCGGACTATTTGCCTTGGGACAGCGCAGCGGCAGGCGTCGAGACGACGGCAAGCGGGCTTGAATATATTGTCCGCTCGAAGGGGGATAAGAGCGGCGCGCTTGTTACGCAGACGGATGTGATCAATGCGGATTTCGAGATCCGGTTGGCCGACGATGGTCGCCGGATTGAATCTTCCTATGGAAGCGACGGACCGGCGAAGCTCCCCGTCGCGCAGCTTTTCCCGGGCTGGCAGGAAGGCATTCAGTTGATGCGGCCCGGGGATGAGTTCATGTTCCGTATGACCCCGACGGTGGCCTTTGGGGCAGACGCGGTGGCCTTGGGTCGGGTGCCGCCGGGCGATGTTTTGATGCGGGTTGAGATGAAAGGTATTTTCGTACCGCAAGTTTCGGATGCGGCCGCCTGGGAGGCGCATACGCCGTGGAACTCTGACAGTCCGGATGTCGTCAAATCCGAAAACGGGGTTGAGTATGTCGTCTTGGAATCAGGCGATGCGTCCGGTCCGATGCCGACACGTAGCAATACGGTCGAGGTCTATTATGAGGGACGGCTGACCACAGGCGAGACGTTTGACAGCGCCTATGCACGCGGGGAGTCGATCGAATTTGGCGTAACCGGCGTGATCAAGGGCTGGACCGATACGCTCCAGAAGATGCGACCGGGGGATCGGTGGCTGGTCTATATTCCAGCTGATCAAGCCTATGGCGACGCTCCGCGTCCGGGTGGTTTGATTAAGCCCGGTGATGATCTGATCTTCGAAATGCAGCTTGTGGGCGTGCGTTAGACTAGAGAAGTTAGCACGTTTACGGATTGTTAATTCTGCAATATTCGCTTGCAGGGGGCCAAACTGTCCCTAGACTAGATTTCGGGTCTGAGGATGGTGGCGGCGCTCGAAAGGCGGCTGCGCAGCTATGCGATACGATTATCCTTCAAAGACGAAATCCGTCCTTCTGTGGACAACAAGCGCGCTATTGTTAACCGCGATCTCAGCCTGTGGCGGCGGCAACAATAACCCCGTTGCGCCAGCACCGATCACTATATTGCCGCCTGCCCCACTACCTCCTCCTCCTCCGCCTCCCTCGCCACCAGCGGGTGCCCCAGCGGTCAGTCAGGCCGAAATCAATGCTCAACCCGGATTGGCGCAAATCAATGCGCTTGGAGCCTTTGACGCTGACATCCTTGGTGATGGGGCTCTGATTGCTATCATTGATACCGGCATTGACGAGAGCAATGCGGAATTTTCAGGTCGTCTTGATCCACGGAGCGCGGACACCGGCACGGATGATTTTTCAAATAATGACGATGCAAGGACCGTCAGCGATTTACAGGACAATCAGGGACACGGGACTTCGGTTGCAGGGATCGCTGCGGGCGCGGCAAACGGTGCCGGAATTGTTGGGGTGGCTCCAGGAGCAACCATTCTAGCGTTCCGCGGCAATCTCGAAGATGATCCGGACACCGATGACGAGGATGAGGCGTTAACAATTCTTGGAGGCGCGATCTCTGAAGGGTTTCGTCGCTCCGCATTGGCAGACGCTGATGCGATTAATTTGTCGCTCGGGTCTGACGAGGAAGGGTCGCGCGGAAGCTTCGCCAATCTGCTCGCTTTTGCGGGTGCGAACAATATCGTTACCGTGCTGTCGGCTGGCAATGAAGGAGATGCCGATCCACAATTGTCCGGTCAGGCTGTCGTTGAGACCGATGTGGGCGGAACCGGCATCGTGGTCGGCGCCGTCGATGCTAACAATAATCTTGCAAGTTTCTCGAATATGGCGGGGCTTGCGGCCGAGTTTTTTATCGTCGCGCCCGGCGTTCGTATTTCGACACCAGCTATTGGCGGGGGCACGCGTCCGTTTAGCGGAACCAGTGCGGCAGCCCCGCATGTATCGGGAGCTGTCGGGCTGATACGTGCGCTCTGGCCACAGCTTTCGGCGGCCGAGACGGTCGAGATTATTCTCGATTCAGCGACCGATCTAGGCGCACCGGGGATCGACCCGATCTTTGGTCGCGGCTTGCTGAATGTCGGCGCGGCCCTTGAGCCAAGCGGCCAGTTGAGCGTGCCAAGCGCCAACGGCAGTTCCGCCACGGCGACGGCACTTGGCTCCGACTTGCCGACCGCGGCCGGTAGCGGGTTTGCCGATATTAGCCCGATTGTTGGCCTCGATAGGTTTGGCCGCGATTTCAGCATTGATCTGAACGCACTTGTGGATGCGGCTCCGGCGAACCGTTTTGCCCTTGGCGATATTGCCGATCCGCTCCGGCGCATCGAGACATCGCGCGGGCGGGCGCCGACGCCGGGGGCCTCGCTCACCTTCCGTCTGTCTGAAACATCAGCGGCGTCTGATCCGCAATTTGCGCATCTGTCGGGCAATCCGCAGAGCGAGGATGCGTTTGCGGCCGGTGATCGAACGCTTGCCTTCTCGTTCAGCCAGCCGCTTGCTGCAGACAGGCATTTGACGCTGGCCAATGGATTTTCCGGCCGCGAAGTGGACCGCGCGCAGCGGAGCGAATTTACCCAGTCCACATTGAGCCGGACGGCGTTCTCGGACGCGTATTTGTC
>CALLCD010000121.1 GCA_938049795.1 uncultured Hyphomonadaceae bacterium
CCCGACGAGGTCACAATCAGGCTCGACAGTGGCACAATGCCAACCCGCACCGGCGAATTGGCCGCAAGACGGGCTGCGGCTGTGGCTTCGGCATGCAATAAAAACAGATTTTCCGGCTTACGCGAGCGGCATTCGACCAGAAGGACAATCTCGTCAACGCCGGTTTTATTGGTGACGGGAAACGCCGCCGTGCGCCCGATCCGGCCAGACACCGCGCCCTCGACCGCCCATTCGAGATCCTGTGGCCAGATATTCCGCCCATGCGCCAGAATCAGATCCTTCGACCGGCCAGTGATAACAATCTGCCCGTCCAGCATATAGCCCAGATCGCCGGTATGCAGCCAGCCATCCGCCGTCAGCGAAGCCCGCGTCGCGTCTTCATTGCGGTAATATCCCGGCGTAATCGACGGCCCGCGCACGCAAATATCGCCCACTTTCCGGTCCTCGAGCGCTGCGCCATTCTTGCCGCGCACTTCCAGTTCATGGCCGGGCAGAATCTTGCCGCACAGCATGAAAGTCCGTCTCGCCGCCGTTTTCGTTCTATCGCTCACCGGCACCGCTTCGCCAGACCGGCGCAGCCTGTCATTGTCAATCTCGTCAGACACCGCCCCCTCTCCGAGCGGCGCAAACGCCAGCGCCAGCGTCGCCTCGGCCATGCCATAACTCGGCACAAACGCCTTGTCTGAAAATTTGTGATCTTTGAATGTTTCAAAAAATGCATCCAGCGCATCCCCGCGCACCATATCGCCGCCAATACCCGCCGCCCGCCAACTGGACAGGTCAAGCTGACGATCATTCCGCCAGCGCTTAACGCACAACTCATAACCAAAGGTCGGACTATAACTCAGCGTCCCGCGATTTTCCGAAATCAGGCTCAGCCACGTCAAAGGCCGCCGCGCAAAACTCGACGACGCCAGAAGATCGACCGACAATTGCGACATCATCGGCGCAACGAAAAAGCCGATCAGGCCCATATCATGATAAAGCGGCAGCCATGACACGGCGCGGTCTCCCTCGCGCACTTGCAGCCCATGCGTGATAATCGCCTCGCAATTGGCCGTCACAGACCGCTGCGAGCCGAGCACGCCTTTGGGATCATTCGTGCTGCCGGAGGAATATTGAATATAACAAAGCTCGTCCGCACCAAAGGGCCGAAGCTCTGTGTCCGCCCCTTGCGAGATCGGCAGGTCCGGATTGTCCATATCGAACACCGAGATCTGGATCGGATCGAGCGCTTCACGGGCCATGTCGATTAGATGGTCGGGCGCAAACAAAGCCTCCGCCTGCGCGCCGCCAAGCATCTGGCGCAACTGGTGAATATAGCTCTCACGCCCGCCCATCGCCGCCGGCATCGGCACAGGCACAGGCACTAGCCCCGCATACTGGCAAGCATAAAACGCGCGCGCAAACGCCAAGCTCGTCTCGGCCACCAGCCCGATCAGCGTATTCTTTGGCGCAAATCCAACAAGCCGCTTGGCCAGTTCGATCGCTTCTGCCCGCAGAACCGCATAGGTCAGGCTATGATCCAGTTTTCCATTAGAGCCGTAAAAATTAAGGCCCGTTGCCCCTTTTGCCGCGTAATCCAGGGCCTCGGTCAATGTCGCGAAATTCCCGCGCCTTAACTCCAAGCCACTTTCGATCGGCGTCCGATCAGCCATACGAAATCTCTCCGACCTCAATTCACTCTACCGAACCCATCACGATTCCGGCGCACCGCTATTACAGTATAACGGCCAGCGAATGCCTCTTAGCATAAGCAAAGATTATTCGGCAAAGCAATGGAAATCAAGCTTCGGTGATCTCGCTTCAAACGCGCTTTATCTTGTCGGGTCGCCTGAACATCTCACCTGCAAACTCTTGTAACTTATGGTGATTTTGGACCAAGTGCTGATTGTGCCACAGGGTCAGGTGTTTTTGGCTTGAACCGGCAAAGATGGGAAATACTGCAATCCCAACACTTCGGTTTTCGCGCAACACATGTATATCGCCCGTGTAAAATCAACCAGTGATGCGCGCCGAGTTTATACATGTCCGGCGTTGCGCGCTCAAGCTGCGCCTCGACTTCGTCCGGCGTTTTCCCCGGTGCAAGTCCGGTTCGGTTCGACACGCGGAAAATATGCGTATCGACCGCAATGGTCGGCTGGCCGAACGCTTCGTTCAGAACAACATTCGCCGTCTTCCGCCCGACCC
The DNA here is from genome assembly GCA_938049795.1 of uncultured Hyphomonadaceae bacterium. GTDB lineage: Bacteria > Pseudomonadota > Alphaproteobacteria > Caulobacterales > Hyphomonadaceae > CALLCD01. The sequence goes on from CALLCD010000121.1 coordinate 2,191, forward strand.
CGGGCAACAAGATCAGCTCTTCGCGCGTTTGCGGCACTTCCCCGCCAAAATCATCGAGCAGCATTTGCGAAAGCGCGATCACATTCTTCGCCTTGTTCCGCCACAGGCCAATAGTTTTGACGTGGGTTTCCACCCCCTTCAGCCCAAGCGTCAGCATCTCTTCAGGCGTATCAGCCGCCGCAAACAGCCCACGCGTCGCCTTGTTCACCCCCACATCGGTCGCCTGCGCCGACAAAGCCACCGCCACCACCAATGTAAAGGGAGACGTAAACTCCAGCTCGGTGTGCGGATCCGGACGGTCTTTGGCAAGCGCGGCATAAAGCTCGGTCGCTTTCTCCCGATTAAACACCGGACGGCGGCGTTTCTTTTTGCGCGGCTTCGGTGCTTTGCGGGCTTTGGGTGTGTCGCTCATCAAAGCATTTGTAGCCCGTCTGGACCGCGACGCAAAGCCCTATACCCTCCCAGCGAAATACCGATAAAGTGACCCCATGACCGATGCCGACGACATCATATATCTCGACGAAGCCCTGCGCCCGAACGCCTCGCTCAGCCGACGCGCCTTCCTCATCGTGATGACACTAGTCAGCCTGTTCAGCTTTGCTGGCGGCGTCTTGTATCTCACCCTCGGCGCATGGCCGGTGTT
>CALLCD010000122.1 GCA_938049795.1 uncultured Hyphomonadaceae bacterium
GATAAAGGATTCCCGGCCGCCTGTCATGGCAACCGGGACACCTATTTTACACGGAACTGAGTTTTACTGGTCTTTTGCAGCCTGCATCGCAGCCACTTCACCGGCAAAATCATCCTCTTCCTTCTCGATCCCCTCACCGAGTTCAAATCTAGCAAATTCCGTCAGCTCATAGCCTTCACCAATAGCTTTGACTGCTTTGCTAATGGTGCTGGACGTATCCATAATGAACTTCTGTTCCATTAAGGCATTTGCTTTGACAAACTTCGCGAGCTGCTTTGTAGACCAGCTTTCAATACCCGCGTCAGATTTACCTGCTTCCTTTGCCGTGGCGACCAATACCTTCTTCTCTCTTTCGAGAAGAGCCGGGTCGAAGTCAGTCTCCGTCATAGCGAGAGGTGCTGACGCAGCGACATGCATTGCAAACTTTTTGCTATGTTCAGCGGCTAGCGCTGCATCGTTGCCCGAAATGGCAACAAGAACACCGATCTGTCCTAAACCTGCGGCAGCGGCATTATGGATATAGGATCCCACAGCCCCGCTCTCGACGCTCAGCTTCTGCGTCCGGCGCAGCGACATGTTCTCGCCAATGGTTGCCACCATCCGCTTGACCATATCTTCGACCGTGCCGTCGCCATCGGGAGACGGTGCGCCTTGCAGACCTTCGAGCGTGCCGTCGGTTGTCAGCGCCACGCCAGCAATCTCGCGCAGGGCGTTCTGGAACTGCTCATTGCGGGCGACGAAATCGGTCTCGGCGTTCAGTTCAACGAGCGCGCCCGTCTTGCCATCATCCGACAATACTGCCGCAACGAGGCCATCAGCCGCCGTCCGGCCAGACTTCTTGGCCGCTTTGGACAGACCCTTGGCCCGCAACCATTCGATTGCCGCTTCAGTGTCGCCATCGCTCTCAACGAGCGCCTTTTTCGCATCCATCATGCCTGCGCCCGTTGTGTCGCGCAGGGACTTTACAAGTGCTGCTGTAATCTGAGCCATCAGATTGCTCCTTCAATTCGTTTCGTTCGGCGAGGTTTAGCTATCGGCTGCCGGTGTTTCAGCCGCTGGTGTCTCGGCGGTTGGCGCTTCTGCTGCTTCAGGGGCCGCGTCCGCTGCTGGCGCGTCTGCCGCAGGCTCGGCCGCAACCGCAGCATCCGCCACAGCCACATCCATCGCCGCAATCGCGTCCACATCTTCGGATGCACCAAGGTCAATGCCGAGGCCAGCGGTCGATTCAGCCAGTCCATCCAGCACAGCATCAGCCACGAGATTACAATAAAGCGAGATCGCCCGCGCCGCATCATCATTGCCCGGGAAAGGGAAATCAATCGGGTCCGGATTACAGTTGGAATCGATCACCGCAACAACCGGAATGCCCAGCTTCTTGGCTTCCTGAACCGCAATCGCTTCCTTGTTCGTATCAATCACAAACATCAGATTCGGCAGGCCGCCCATCGTCGCAATGCCGCCGAGCGCCCGTTGCAGCTTTTCGCGCTCGCGCTCAAGGTTCAACAGCTCTTTCTTGGTCAGGCCTTCGCCGCCACTGCCTTCAAACATTGCATCAAGCTCTTTGAGCCGCTTGATCGAATTGGACACGGTCGACCAATTGGTCAGCGTGCCGCCAAGCCAGCGATGGTTCATGTAATATTGTGCGCAACGGGTCGCCGCTTCCGCAATCGGCTCGGACGCCTGACGCTTGGTGCCGACAAACAGAACGCGGCCACCCTTGGCCACAGTGTCGCGCACCTGAACGAGCGCCTGATGCAAGAGCGGAACCGTCTTCGACAGGTCCATAATGTGGATCTGCGAACGATCACCATAGATGAATTGCTTCATCTTGGGGTTCCAGCGATGTGTTTGGTGTCCAAAGTGTACGCCTGCTTCAAGCAGTTCGCGCATGGTAAATTCTGGCAGTGCCATTGTCTTATTCTCCAATCCGGTTAGCCGCCGCAGGAGGAATGAGAGCCGGATAAAAAGCCCCCACACCGGACTATGTGTCCCACGTGTCGGAATAGCGCTGCTTCTAGCCTCAACGGCGCGCGTGTCAAGCTCTTAAGGTTTGCAGTGCTTCTTCCGCGCCTTGCACAGTAAATCCTTTAAACTTAGCAAAATTCAACCAGTCTTGCTGATCCAGCGACTTAAGTGAACATATCAGCGTTCCATCTGGCTCCACCATAGCCACACCGAGAAACTTGTACGGAGCAAGCGTTGAAACCAATCCATTCCTGCTCATGTTCAATAGTACGTCCTCGTCGAGCCGGAGTGATTTCTCTGAAAAAAACAATCTTTGATTTAGAGATAGACTTAACACCAAAAACCACGAACGAGGCCACAGTGGGAAAATTCGCCAATCCTTCCTGAAGCGAGTCGATGCGCCCTTCAATTTTCTTAGGCTCAGATTGAAGCCGCGACCACGACCCATAGGGACCAACCAGCTGACTCATGGCTCCACTAAACAAGCCGCCGAAGAGCAGAATGCCAAAAGGCGATACACTCAAAATTGAAGCAAGCAGGGGAAATCCGGTTAAAACGACCCCTATCAAGGCAAAAGGCAGAACACGTTTTGACCGCCCCATTACCCTCCGACTGATCTCGATGATTTTCAAATCGTGAGCGATTTTGTCCGCTGCAATGGCGAATACCTGCTCCGGAGTCTGCTCCGCTGGTTCCCGCTTCAGTTTCACTCGTGATGATCTCGACCGCCGCATAGCTACCCCTTGCAAGAAATTCAACCCTCAATCAGATTAGGGGCCAATGGCAAAAGATCAACCCGCGCATACAGCACGACTTCCTATGCCTCCACCAGTCCCAGAAACGCCACGACTGTCGACAAATTCGAGGTATCCGAATGGCGCCCCCACCTAATGAGTTTTATGAGGTGGCAAGGGAGATTGGTAGGTTAGTTTA
>CALLCD010000123.1 GCA_938049795.1 uncultured Hyphomonadaceae bacterium
GCATCCCCTTGGCCATCCTGACCCTGCCCGTCTTGACCCTGACCTGTTTGCCCCTGCTGACTTTGCCCATCTTGACCTTGGCCAGCCTGTCCCTGCTGACCACTGCCGCTCTGGCCCTGACCTGCCGGTTGCTGCCCGCCATCTGCGCTGCCACCTGCTTGACCTTGCCCAGCTTGTGCGCCTTGCGATTGGCCTCCTTGGCCCTGACCTGCTGCCGCATCGCCTGCGCCCTGTGCGCCGCCTGCTTGCGTGCTGGTGCCTTGAGGGGCTTGCCCTGCGCCGCCGCCGCCACCGCGCTGTCCGCGTCCTTGCAAGCCTTTGAGCTGAGCGAGAATGTCCGCTGCGGACTGGCTCGAGCCGCCGCGTGTAACTGATCCGGCAGAGCTGCCGCCGCCGCGTCCGGCCACCGCCACCCGGTGCGGGCCATTATCAGCGGGTTCGCCGCCACCGGAGCCGCCCTGCATATCGGTGAGAATAACCTCCCACGCTTCTTCCTCGTCGGCAGCCAATTGCGGATCGGTTTTGGCCGCTTCGCTGGGCTCATAGGGCACATCTTCAGGGGTTTCGCCAATTTCCATCTCGGCGATGATTTTGGCGCGTTGTCTTTGCAAATGCCGCTGGGATTCTTCGGGCAGCGTATCGATTGGCTCGAGCGGGGGGAGCGGACGGCCTGCGCCGAGACCGGGCAGCGATCTGATCGGATCATTGCTCGAGGTTGAGCGCTTTTTCTTGGACCGCCGCCAGTCTTCTTCCGATTGATCCGTCTGATCGGTTGACTGCGCATGGGCGGGCGCTTGGACCAGCATGGCCAGCGCGAAAACAGAGGCAGTCAGGACGGCAAAACGCTTTATCATGGCTCCAATGTGCCATATTGGGCATGACTGTCCAGTGAACACGGCGTTTTGGCCCACTCAGCGGCAATGGTGCGATTTGCCCTAATTCTCGATTTTCCGGACCACGCGGAAGCCGGTAAAATCGTTGCGGTCGCCCCGCCGTTGCATCAGGCGTGCGGTAAAGCGCAAATCGGCCGGACCGGAAAACCATGACCCGCCACGCACCGCCCGCTGATTGCAACTGCCGCGCAAGTCCGCTCCACCATCGGTGGGGGCATCGCGCAGGTTCAGCGTGTTACAATCAAGCGCCCACTCGCCGACATTGCCGATCATATCCTTGACCCCGAACCCGTTGGCCGACAGTCCGCCCGCTGGCATGGTCCGGTCTGCGGCAGGGTCGGTGCAGGCAGCATTGGCCCATTGCAGACCGCTCTCGCTGCCCGCGCCATTGGCAAACGCGCACAGAGCCGCCGCAGAGCCACCCGCCCAGACGCCACTGTCTCCGCCGCGCGCGGCATATTCCCACTGCGCTTCACTTGGCAAACTGTAAGACAGTCCGGTCTTTTTCGACAGCCATTCGGTATAGTTCTGCGCCGCGTCCCAGCTGACATTGATCACCGGACGCCGCCCCTGCCCCCAGCCATTGTCTGCCGAGACCGCTTCGCAACCGCCCTCGGCCACACACGCATTCCATTCGGCAAAGGTCACTTCGGTCACGCCAATCGCGAACAGGTTGCCGAAGGTCACCGGCCGCTGGGGTTTCTCATTCGGGCGGGCTAAAGCGTCACTATCGGACGCGCCGAGGCTCGCATTGCCGGAGGGGAGCGAAACCATGAGCGGGCAGGCATCGCAATCCTTGAAGGTGCGGCCGGGCGAAGGTTTGAGCTGTTCGAGCGCGGCGATGGCCTCGGCGACATGCGCCCCTTGCGGGAAGCTGGCGAGATATTGCTCGTAAGATGCGGCGCGGTTTGCGGTTTTGGCCTGCTGCCAGGCGGCTTCGTCGGCGGCGGAGGCTTTGAGGCTTGCGATGCGCGAGCGGGCTTCATCGGCATGGGCACCGGCGGGATGCTTGCCGAGATAAGTCTCATAGCTTTGCACCGTGTTTTCGCGTGCGGCGGTTTCCCAGTCGCCCGCTTCTTGGGCGGCGCGTTCGGCGGCGTCTTTGCGGCGGGCCTCTTCGGCGGCTTTGATCTGAGCAATTTTCTCGCGCGCTTCGCTGGCATGCAGCCCCTCCGGCCAGGCTTCAAGATAATCCTCAAAGCCTGCCAGCGTGTTGCGTTCGAGCGCGGTCTGCCAGTCGCGTTCGTCATATTTGTTGATCTCGGCCTGCGCGTCGTCTTTGTGTTTGCCTTCGGGAAACAGGTCCAGATATTCGCGATAGCCTTCGAGCGTGTCTTTTTCGAGTGCGGCGACCCACGCTTCGTCATCGGTCAGCGGTTTGTCGGGCGTCTCGTCCTCGCCGGTCTCGCCACCCTCTTCAGTGTCTTGCTGCTCCACCGGCTCATCGACGGGCAACTCGTCCGGCACAACGACTTTGCTCGCCAGCCAGATTGCGCCTGCGCCAATTGCCAGCAGGACGAGGGCTGCTGCAATCCGGCGGCCCCACGGCGCGCGTTCCTCGCGCAGATCATAATCGCTCTTGGGCGGTTCCCAATCGTCACTCATACTCGTGTCCCTATGTGCCTCCCAGCCGCAAAATGAGATTGTCGAGACAATACTGCCCCGCCGCATTCAGCGCGCGCTCTTCTTTGCCTTGCACCACAGATTGCAGCAAAACAAGCACCGCCGACATGACGAGCGCCACAAGCGTTGTCGTAAAGGCCACACCGAGACGGCTTGTGACCTGATAGAGAAAATCCTCCGCCTCGGCATTGGCAGGCACACCGGCATATTGCAACGCAAACATGATCCCCATCACCGTACCGATAAAGCCAAGCGAGGGAATGAGCCATGTCAGATAGCGCAGCGTGGAATAGCGTAGATCAATCTCGTGCATGTAAAGCTCGAGCGAAGAGTTGAGCACCGAGGTTGCCTGGTCTTCCTTGCCGGAGACTTTGTACTGGTCAATGGTGCGGATGATCATGCGCGGCAAAAAGCAGTCGAGCCCGAACCGGCGTCCGGCCACGCCGTCGCGGATCTGGCCGAGCATGTCCATGTGCAGTCTGCGGCCATCGGTGGGCAGGTAATTGCGCTTGAGTTGGCCCTGTTCTTCGCTCGCCGCATTCCAGCGCAAAGCGAGATCGCCAAAGCCGATAAACAGCGCCAGCCACATAATGTTCTGCACGGTGAACGGCCAGAAATCTGAATCCGCATCGAGCAGGATTTCCTGAATGCTCTCGCTGGCGGTCAGCCGGATGATGCCGATCAGCACAATCGCTGCAATGATCGACACGGTGAAGACGAACAGCCGCTTATAGAGATTGCCCCGATTTGTCATAGGTCTGCCTTCTTGCTTCTTGTCCTAGTCACATACCCCCCTCGCCGCCGAGGCCAGAGCGAGGAATTGCCCGCCATTTTGCTCGGCGAGCCGTTCCATGAACTCGACGGTTCCGTCATAGTCGAAATAGTTTCCAACGACCACTGTGTGAATTTCCTTGCGCCCGCCATTGCGGCGCGTGATCTCGCGGATCAATTGATTGGGCTGCAAGCCATTGTTGGCGCGCGGATTGGGCAAGCCGTCACTGACGAGGAAAATTGCTTCGGACGGGCCGGCCAGCAAAGTCTCGAAGACATGGATCATGGACGCCGAGCCGCCAAAGCGCGTGGTCAGCCCTTCGGAAAACCGGATCGCTTCGGCCCGCGTGCTGCCGCTGACCCGCTGCAAGCTGCCGCCATTGGGCCAGGTCTGGATGCGCGGGCCGCTATCTGTCTGCTGGAAGCCGAGCACTTGGAGGCGGTGATTGTCCTGCAAGGAGCTGATAATGCGCTCCATTGCGCTGTTGATCGAGGCTTCATGCCCGCCCATGCAGCGGTTGAGATCGAGCGCGACGGCGATGTCGTCCTTGACGGTTTTCATGCCAAGAAAGCGGAAGGAGACAATTGCCTTTTGCGGCGTCGGACCGGGCTGGGTGTCAGTCGGTTCGGGCACCTCGACGGCGGGTTCAGCTTCGGCTGCAGCTGCGGCGCGTTTTTCGAGCAAGGCCGCTTCTGCGCCCGCAAGTTCGGCCAGCAACCGCTCCGCTTCGCTTTTGATCGCGGACACATTTGCCGCCGCCGCAGAGCGTTTGGCTTCGACCGCTTTACGCTGCTCGACGGTCATCACGACACTGTTTTCAGCCGCGCGGGCGAGATCGGCAATGGCGTTTTCGGGCGTGCTTTCCTGAATTTCTTTCTGGTAGTACGGCATCAGCACAATTGTCAGCAGCGCAAACGCTCCCATCGCAGCGGCGAACAGGTCAATCGCCGAGAGCGAGAAAATCTCGATGTCGCCAGAGCCGCGCCGCTTCATCTTGCCCTCCCGACAAAATCACCGCGATTGCGCCGCGCCAGTTCTTGCAGGAACAGAGTGAGATTGCGGTCTTGGGTATAATCGCCAATGGCCACCGTGTGAATTTCAGCGCGGCCGCGATTGCGGGCTGTGATATTGGTGATGATGGTGCCCGGCTGGCCATCATCGGGCTGGCCATCACTCATCAGGATCACTGCTTCTGGCCGGACATTCAGCGCACGCAAGAGGGCGGACTGGGTCGGGGTGCCGCCGCCAAAGCGGGCCGACAAGCCATCAGCAAAGCGGCGCGCGGACGACAGGTTTGTGGCATTGGCAGCGGTCAACCGGCCATTGCGCGGATAGGTGTCAAAAGTCGGCCCGCCGCGATAGCCGATGATCACAAAGCGATTGTCCGGCTTCATCTGGCCGAGCACTTCGTTGATGGCGGCGGTGACTTTGCCTCTGTGGGCCTGCATGGAGCCGGACATATCAACGACAATGGCAATGTCTTTCTTTGACGTTGCGAGGCCCAGAATGGAGAACTCTACGCCGCGATTGATGCTGCGCGGCGGCTCGGGGATGGGTTCAGGCTTGGGGTCTGGGGTCGGGTCGGGCTCCGGCACGGGCGGCGGATCGGGTATCTCGATCTCGGCGGTCTGGCGCTGGACTTCGCGGATCTTCGCTTCGATTTCTGACATTTCTTCGGCGGTGGTGCGGTATTGCAGATCGAGCAGCCGGATTTCCGCCCGAATGGCGCGGATTTCGGAGAGTTCGGTCTGGGCTGACGAAGCGGCTTCGCGCCGCCGCTCGACCAATTGTTCCAGCTCCTCGAAGGACACATCGGTTCCGCCGAGCCGATAATAGGGAAACAGGACCAGAACGATCAGGATGAAAGCGCCAAGCGCTGCGGCAAACAGGTCGAGCGCGGAGATGGAAAAAACTGCAATGCTTCGCCGGCGCGACTTCATAGATATCCGAACAGTATCCGATAGAGCGTTTCGCGCGCCTGACGCTCCTGCTGCTCACGCGCGGCATTATTCAAATCGTCCGACAGGATGATGGCATCGCCAAGCGCCTCATTGTCCATTTCACCATTGATAATATCGTTCGAGCGCGCGAGCCGTCCATCAAGATCTTCCATGAACAGGCCTTCGAGCTCCGAGATTTCAGAATCAAAGGCTGCAAACTCGATATTGTCGCGCATTTCGACGAGCGAGGCGGCATAGTCGGTAATGGCTGGCCCGAAGACCGCGTCCTGATCGGCTTCGAGCCGGTAGAGCACATCGGCCAGAACTTGCCGCAGGAAGAGCGCATCCTCGGCGATCACCGCGTTGAACTCGGCATTGGCAAGGCTCGGGTCAAAGGCTTCAAGGCTGGACGCCTGACCCGCAATGAAGGTGTCGCAGTTCTGGCTGAACTCGATCAGATGCGCCATTTGGGCGACCGCGATACTGGGCGCGGCCTGACGCAGGACCGGATTGGCGATGCCTTCGATGATGTCGGCAATGGGCGTATCGGGCGCGAC
>CALLCD010000124.1 GCA_938049795.1 uncultured Hyphomonadaceae bacterium
ATCCCCGATCACCAACGGCTTCCACCATGTCGCCTATCGCTGCAAGGACGCAAAGGAAACGGTTGAATTCTACCAAAGCGCGCTCGGCATGGATTTCCAGCTCGCCATCGCCGAAGACCATGTGCCCTCGACCGGCGCTTATGACCCTTACATGCACATCTTCCTCGACGCCGGAAACGGCAATGTGCTCGCCTTTTTCGAGCTGCCCGAACAGCCCGATATGGGCCGCGACGAGAACACGCCAATCTGGGTCCAGCACATTGCCATGCGCGTGCCGAGCCTTGAGAAATTGCTTGAAGCGAAAGCCCACCTTGAAGGCCTCGGCATTGAAGTATTAGGCCCGACCAATCACGGTATTTTCAAGTCTATCTATTTCTTTGATCCGAACGGCCACCGGCTCGAACTTGCCGCCGACACAGCTACAGCGGAACAAATGAAAAGCCTCAAAGATGTCTCCGTTCCAATGATCGAAGAATGGGCGCAAACCAAAAAGGCCCCGCGCCACGCCGCCTGGCTCCACGAAAAAATCGCAGAAGAAAGCTGATCGGCCTCCACCGCGCGCCGCTTACGTCTTTGCCCTGATTATTCCAATACCGCCCTTGCAAACAGGGGCCGGATCGTGAGTAATGTCGGGCCAAGGAGTAGCGTAAGAGGGACGCGTTATGAGCGACGAGCTTGAGGTCATTGGGGCAGCTTCCATTGGAGCGGTTGCGCGGGACACGACGGGTGACGGCTATCTCAATGGCCCATGCCCCAATTGCGGCACCGAGATCGAGGGCAATTTCTGTATCGAATGCGGCCAGAGCGCGAAAGATCTCAAAAAGCCTTTCGTCTCCCTCATCCGCGACATGCTGAACGATGTCTTCTCGTTCGATGGCCGCTTATTCCGCACCATTCCGGCGCTGATGTTCAAGCCCGGCAAAATCACACGCGCCTATATTGACGGCAAACGGGTGCGCTATGTTCCGCCATTTCGCCTATTTCTGATTGCGTCTGTCCTGTTTTTCCTCGTTCTGTTTGCTGTCACCGGAAAGCAGAGCTGGATCTCCGACGGCGAAGCGCTCACGGTCAATCAGGGCCTTGCCGCTTCCGTCTTGGAGATTGATGGCCAGCCGATCTCCGAGTTCGAAGAGTTCGCCGACATTTTCCCAGACGACGGCAGCTTCAACCGCGCAGCCGCCGACGCGTTTATCACCAGAATGATCGCAGAAGGAGATCTCGAACCAGACGTGGATCGGGACAGATTGCTCGACCGCATAGAAGCCATCAATGGAAATTCGATCACGCCAGCCGAGATTTTCCGGGAAGTGCAGATCTGGATGCCGCGCCTGAGTTTCCTATTATTGCCCGGCATCGTGCTGAGCCTGTTGAGCCTGCATTTCTGGATTCGCAGAATTTACATTTTCGACCATGTGATCGTGGCGCTTCACATGCAGAGTTTTTTCTATTTGCTCGCAACCATCGGCCTCTTATTGCCCATGCTCCATCCCGGGCTTGTCTGGGGCGTGTTCGGGGTTGCCACTCTTGTCTATCCGTTTTTGCTGATGGGGCGGGCTTACGGCACCAACTGGTTCTTGAACATATGGCGGACCATTGGCCTGCTGATCGGTGTCTTCTTCGGCATTGTCGGCCTGATTGTGCTCGTGTCTCTGTTCACCGCCAATGATCTCGGCGTCTGGAGCTGGGATGATATTGACTGGGGAAATCCCGAGACGTCCGTCATCAGCGTGACACCGGATTAGCGGGGTGGGCGCTAGGAAGGCCGAGGCCGGTTCAACTCCGCCTCCGTACGGATCGCCTTCCAGGCCAACACTTTAACCGCAAGCTTACCATCCGCATTGCGCCACTCGGCTTCGACATAACCCGTTGTGCGCGAGCGGTTTTTCACTTCGGCTTTGATGGTCACCTCGCCGTGCATCACGGGCCTGAACAATTTCACCTGTAGATCTTGCGTAGTGAAATGTTCTTCCTCGTTCAAGGCGGACAGCATGCAGATCGACACAATATGATCTGAAAATCCTGCCACCCAGCCGCCAAAAGCGCGTCCCTCTGCAATGTCGCGCTCGCCCGTATTCGGCCACACATAGGTGACATGGCCGTTGCCGATTTCCTTGAGCCAGAGGTCGGGGCGAATGCCGAGGGATTTTAGCCCGATGGCCAGCTCCGGCGCACCCGGTTCGGTCAGGACATCGAGCCATTTGTGAAAGCGTGGCGAAAACTCTCCTGTGATCTTTATCGCTCTATCACTCCCCGACATAGGCAATCAGCTTAATCTCGACAATGCCGCGCTCGGGATAGAGCCGGTCCACATCAATTGCGGTCCAGGCCGGATAGGGCGCTTTGAGATATTTGTCTTTGGAGGCGGTAAAAGGTGTTATCTGATGGATAAGCTCGGTGTGGAATGTTGTCATTTCGACCACATGAGAGAAGTCTGCTCCCGCTTCAGCAAGCACGCTTCCAAGCGTGTCGAACGCACGGTCAAAGGCCGCTTCGAGGTCTGCCGGATTGGTCTCGTTCTCGCCTCCGGCAAGCCCCGCAACGACGCCCGATAGATAGATCGTGTCGCCAGCGCGAACGGCCGGTGCATAATGGAAATTGTTGTAAGTGCTTTCCCATCCTTCTGGAACAATGCGTGGGGCATTGGTTTCAGGCGTTTCGGCATCTTGCGCGATCGCGGGTGCGGGCGCAGTGCACAGCACGCTGGCAGCCAAAGCGGTCATCAGTATGTATTTTCTCATCAAGACAGTCCTTTTCTGATCTGAAACGTAAAGGGCGTATGGCGCTTTGCCGAAAGGCCCTAAGTGACCGTTGCGCCGCCATCGACGACCATCATCTGTCCGGTCATATAAGAGCCCGCTTTTGAGGCGAGGAAACAGGCCGCGCCCGCCAGTTCAATCGGTTCGCCGATCCGTTTCATCGGTGTCCCGCTCAGCGCTTGTTCGAGGATTTTCGGGTTCTCCCAGAGCGCTTTGGCGAAATCGGTTTTGATAAGACCGGGCGCAATACAATTGACCCGCACATTGTCCGCGCCAAACTCGACCGCGAGGTTTCGCGCAAGCTGGAAATCTGCCGCTTTGGAGATATTGTACGCGCCGATCACAGGCGTGCCGCGCAAGCCTCCAATCGAGGATACAATAATGACCGACCCGTCCTTACGCTCACGCATTTGCGGCGCACACATATTGATCAGCCAATGGTTCGAGATGATATTGTTCTGCAAAATCTTGGTGAACTGTTCGTCTTCGATGCCGCTCATCGGACCGAAATAGGGGTTCGACGCGGCATTACACACCAACACATCAATCTGGCCGAACGCGCTCATCGTCTCGTCTACCAAGCGCTGCAAATCGTCTTTGGATGAGATATTCGCCGGAACCGCAATTGCAGCG
>CALLCD010000125.1 GCA_938049795.1 uncultured Hyphomonadaceae bacterium
CGATGACACGCTCGAAGAGCTCGAAGACCTGCTCATCATGTCCGACCTCGGAACATCCGTCGCGCGCACCGTCACCAAAAACATCGCCAAAGACCGCTTCGACAAGGAAATCACCGACGAAGAGATCAAACAGGCCCTCGCTGGAGAAATCCAAACCATCATGGCCCCGCGTCAGGAAGTCATAGATTTCGCCGACGGCCCGCGCCCCCGCGTGGTCCTGTTCGTCGGCGTCAATGGCTCCGGCAAAACCACCACAATCGGCAAAATCGCCTCACGCCTGCAAGAGCAGGGCGCAAAAGCCATGCTCGTCGCCGCCGACACGTTCCGCGCCGCCGCCATCGAACAACTCACCGTCTGGGGCGAACGCGCGGGCATCCCCGTCATCGCCAAAGCGCCCGGCGCAGATGCCGCAGGGCTCGTCTATGAAGCGGTCGAAAAAGCCAAAGCCGAAAACTTCGACCTCGTTCTGGTCGACACGGCAGGGCGCCTGCAAAACAAGACCGAGCTGATGAGCGAACTATCAAAAATCGTCCGTGTCGTGCAGAAACTCGACCCCGACGCCCCGCATGATGTCATCCTCGTGCTCGATGCAACCGTGGGGCAAAACGCCCTCGGCCAGGTCGAAGCCTTCCGCCACACGGCAGGGGTCACCGGCCTCGTCATGACCAAACTCGACGGCACAGCCAAAGGCGGCGTCCTCGTCGCCATCGCCGAAGCCCACGCCTTGCCCATCCACTTTGTTGGCGTCGGCGAACGGGCCGAAGACCTCCAACCCTTCTCCGCCGAAGCCTACGCCAAAGCTCTGGTCGGATTGGAAGAGTTTTAGGAAGCGCTGCCTTTCAGCCGAGCCGCCTCTCTGCCCTCATCCCGAGCCAAGTCGAAGCCTCATCCTCAGTCGCCCCTGTTCCCTCATCCTGAGCGAAGTCGAAGGATGTCTCGCAACAGGTAACAGACCTCTCCAAGCCCGCGCCATGGTTCGACTTCGCTCACCATGAGGCTCCGAGAGATCCGCGCGAATTTGTAAGCCGTGCTGGGCCAATCGCCGCCAAAACCACTTGCCTTATTTCTGCCTTTATGTCCTAACAAGGGCTTAACAGTTTTGTGCGAGTTTGTAAGAATGGCAGAATTGAAAGACAGTTTAAAAGGCCTTGGCCTGTTTATCGGTTTTCTCTTGCTGATGGGGTGGCCGTTCCTCTGCCTCGCTCTGACGCTCTACAATAGCTAACCCGCACCCGGTTTGAGAAAGACAAGACGCGCCGCGCCGGTTTTGCGCTCGTCGAGTATCTCCCAGTCTCCAAAATCAATCTCTTCGTCCGCGCCGGTTTCGGCCATCACAATCGCGCGCTCGCTGAGCCAGCCCGCACGCAATTGGGCCAGCGCAGGCACGACCAGACCTTGAGCATAAGGCGGGTCAAGAAAGGCCAGATCAAAGGGCGCACCAAGATTGACCGGACGGGGGCCAAGCGCGGTCGCCGAGCGCCGATGAATGCGCGTCACCCCGAACAGCCCAAGCGTTTCGATATTGGACCGGATCGCCCCGCGCGCGCCATTGTCGGTCTCGACGAAGAGGCAGAACCCGCCCCCGCGCGACAGAGCCTCAAGACCCAGCGAGCCTGACCCCGCAAACAGATCAATCACACGCGCCTCCTCGAGCGGCGGCGCCCAGTCGGCATGTGCAAGAATATTGAAAATCGCCTCACGCGCGCGGTCAGAGGTCGGCCGCGTCGTCCGTCCCTTGGGCGCTGTCAGCGCACGCCCTTTGAATTTTCCAGCCACAATGCGCATGCCCAGCCTCTAGCTTGTCGCAGCGCTCCCGCCAAGTCACTCGCCACTACAACTCATTATAAAGGGCAACCAGTTCGACCTGACCACTGACATCCGTTTTGCCGAAAATCGTCTTCAGTCTTTGGCGCACCGTCGAGGCTTTCAACCCCAAAAGTGTCGCAATCGAGCTTGGTGTGTTGCCCGACGACAGGAGTTCGGTTGCGGTGATCTCGGCATTGGTCAACTCGAACTCCTCGGACAGGCGGCGCTGCTTGATCGCCACCGAGTCGCTGCACAAGGTCCGTATCGCGACCACTTTGAGCGGCATAAAGAAATGCCTCAGATTGGACGGCGCCTGAATGACGAGCACGGTGATGAAGTCCTGATTTTCCTTGAAGGCATAGCTTGTGCTCAAGGACAGATCGGAATTGCTCGAGCAAAGATCGACAAGCTCCTCATGCATCTGGCTGCGGATTTCGGCGGGCCACAGCGATTCCAGATCGTTCCGCTCGACCATTTTCCCGTGCGTATCAATCCGCAATGTCTGCGCGCCATGCTGGTCGAGCACAAAGACCTCCGATTCCGAGCCACTGAAGAATTGGGCGAAGGCAGCGATTTTCTCGTGAGCGGTATGGTGGGCTTTGATTACACTCTCTTCGACAAGCTTCTGTAATTCGAGCAGCTTGGCATATTCCTCGTCGCACATGCCGGGGTGATCATTGGCATAATGGATGAACAGTCCGAAATAGCCGTTCGGCGTGAGAATTTTGACGCCGCTAACCACGCCGAAATTGTGCCGGCAGAGAAAGTCCCGATAGATTGGAATCTCGAAGCGTGCCGCCCGGTCCGGGTAGATGTCCGCGTCCGTTGCAATCGTGTCCTCGAGCATTTTGACCGTCACCGCTTCGCGCGGATCGTGCAGATGCCACTCATTTTCGAGATATTCCGGAAGCGTCTTTTTCAGCGCGGTGGAACATGACATCCATGGCCCCCGAAAATGCGGATTCGCCGGCACGAACACAACGCCCTCTGCGCCCATATAGTCCCCGATTATGTTGCAGGCATTTTCCCAGTTTGTTGCGTCACCTGCGGCGAGCTCCAATGCATCTGCAACATCTGAAATACGCGTACTCATAAGGTCAATGCTCCCCTGACTCTACTCCTGACGACACTTCGATAGGATATTGTGAATCTGTCCATTTCATGGTTTTTTTGGGTAAGGTTCGAGACATCCCGATCTCGATCCTGTTTCCCAAAATGAGTGGTCTTTCAGTCCGTGTCCCAGCTTTCGAATATGTCAGCAAATACTGGACCAAATCACCAAAGCGGGTCAAAACCTGTCGAGTTGATCTGGTTTGGCAAAGACACACTCTGCACTGGCCAGACAGGATTGGGAGACCCGATTTGACCATATTTGACCCCATGAACCGCGCGCTCGACCTAGCGCGGGAGGCGGGCGAGCGCGGAGAAGTGCCGGTGGGCGCGGTGATCCTTGATCCGGCAAGCGGCAAGATCATAGGCGAGGGGGGCAATGGTCCAATTGGCGACCATGACCCGACCGCCCATGCCGAGATTGTTGCGATTCGAGCGGCTGCCCGTCTGCTTGGCAATTATCGCCTGACGGGTCTGCACCTCTATGTCTCGCTCGAACCCTGCGCGATGTGTGCGGGCGCGATTAGCTTTGCGCGGATTGGCAAGCTTGTCTTCGCGGCGTCCGACAAGAAAGGCGGCGCGGTGATCCACGGACCTTGCTTCTTTGAACAGCCGACATGCCATTGGCGACCGGACGTTGAGCAAGATGAGACCCATAGCGAGGAGGCCGCGTCCCTCTTGCGCGCATTCTTTGCGGCGCGGCGAGGATAGACGGATATGACAGACCACAAGAACGGCCCGTGGACGGTGCTCGACACGGACACCAAGTTTGAAAATCCGTGGCTGCGCGTCGAAGCGAGCAATGTCCTCCACCCTGACGGCTCGCCGGGCACTTATGGCGTGGTCCGCTTTGCCAATATGGCCTGCGGTGTCCTGCCGATTGATGAAGACGGCCACACATGGCTTGTCGGCCAGCATCGGTTTCCGCTTGGCGTCTACAGTTGGGAACTGCCCGAAGGCGGCGGGCGCAAGGACACCGTGCCAGAGACCTCCACCTTGCGCGAACTTGCCGAAGAAACCGGCCTCACCGCAAAACATACCGCCCCGCTCGGACGCTGGTATCTGTCCAATTCAGTCACCGATGAAGTGGCCTTTGGTTTCCTCGCCTGGGGGCTGACCCAAGGAGAGGCGAGACCTGAGCCAAGCGAAGCCCTGCAAATCGAGCGCGTGCCCGTGGCCGATCTCCTCGCCCGCGTTCGCTCTGGCGAGATCACCGACGCGTTTACGCATCTCATGGTGATGAGCGCCATAGACCTCGCCCGCAGAGGCAAACTCCCCGACCATATCGCCAAATGGCTCCGCGACGCTTGACCCGACGTTGGGCCGTATTGTCGCTTCCCGAGACGGGTCGGATGTTCTAGGATTTGGATAAGATATACCAAAGAGATGGGCTGCAGAAACAGGCCAGAGAGAGACAGGGAAACAGAAAATGAACTTCGATTATACCCCAAAAACCCAAGAGTGGATCGAACGCGTAGAAGCCTTCATGGACGCGCACGTCTATCCCAATCAGGAGACCTATACGCGCCAGCTTGCAGAAGGGGAAACCCGCTGGCAGATCCCGCCAATCGTAGAAGAGCTCAAAGCCAAAGCCCATGCCGAGGGCCTGTGGAACATGTTCCTGCCGCCAAACGCCGAACACGATACGGACGAGTATCGCGGCGCGGGGCTGACCAATGCCGAATATGCGCCGCTCGCAGAGATTATGGGCCGCGTCGAATGGGCGTCCGAAGTGTTCAATTGCGCCGCCCCGGACACCGGCAATATGGAAGTCTTCCACCGCTACGGCTCCGAAGCCCAAAAAGCCAAATATCTCTCGCGTCTGCTCAAAGGCGAGATCCGCTCCGCCTTCCTGATGACCGAGCCGCTTGTCGCCTCGTCGGACGCGACCAATGTGCAGACCATGATTGTCCGCGATGGCGATGAATACGTCATCAATGGCCGCAAATGGTGGTCCTCGGGCCTTGGTGATCCGCGCTGCGAAGTGGCGATTGTCATGGGCAAGACCGACCCAAACGCCGAACGCCATAAACAGCAAAGCCAGATCCTCGTCCCGCTCGATACGCCGGGCGTTAAAATCCTCCGCATGCTGCCCGTGTTCGGCTATGATGATGCCCCTCATGGCCATGCCGAAGTCGTGTTGGAGAACGTCCGCGTGCCAGCCGAGAACATCATTCTGGGGGAGGGGCGCGGCTTTGAAATTGCGCAAGGGCGTCTCGGACCAGGCCGTATTCACCACTGTATGCGGATCATTGGCGGCGCTGAAGTGGCGCTAGAGAAAATGTGTAAGCGGCTCCTGACGCGCAACGCGTTCGGCAAGTCGGTCAGCGAGCATTCGATCTGGGAACAGCGGATCGGCTGGGCACGGACCAATATCGAAATGACGCGGCTGCTCACCCTCAAAGCGGCCTATATGATGGACACGGTCGGCAACAAACATGCGCGCAACGAAATCGCCATGATCAAAGTCGCCGCGCCGACCATTGCGCTCGATATTATTGATGATGCGATGCAAGCCCATGGCGGCGGCGGTGTGACCACAGATTTCGGCCTTGCCCGTGCCTACGCCAATATCCGCACTTTGCGGTTCGCCGATGGTCCGGACGAAGTGCACTGCCGGGCGATTGCACGTCAGGAGTTCAAAAAGCATCGCGGCGCAGAGTACAAAACGCACGATTTGCCAGCGGACGGCATCGCCTGGACACCGTAAAACCAGTCCGCACCTACCGAACTTGTTATCGCCGCCAGACATTCATCGCTGGCGGCGATTTGCGTTTGCCGGTAATGAGCGCTCAGAAAGGCAAATCCGCCCATGGCCCATCAAAAATTGCGACGCGTGCACAATGTTCTGGGCGTGGTGTTTGGCGTACAGGTCCTGTTCTGGATGGTCAGCGGGCTGTTCTTTACCCTGTTCCCGATTGAGCAAGTGCGCGGGGCGAATTTGCGTCAGGACATCTCTCATGGTGTGCTTGATCTGTCCGATGTCACGCTGACCGCAAATCAGGCGGCCGAACGCGCTGGTATTGCGCCTGAGCGGGCTGAACTTGCCATGTTCCTTGGTGATCCCGTCTGGAAGCTGGGCACTGAAAAAATTACCCATCTCGTCGATGCACAGACCGGGGCGCTCCTGTCTCCCATTTCGGCTGTCCGTGCTCATGAAATCGCCGCCCTCGGAATCAAGCCGAATGTCGGCACGCCGCTCACCCCGTACCTGCTAGAGGCGAACCCGCCACGGGAATATTCCGGTCCGCTGCCGGTCTGGGTTGTGACGTATGACACCACGACCACGCGCCTTTACATTGATGCGCAAACCGGCGAACTGACGCACCGTCCGCACCCGCCTTTGGCGCACATTCGATGTCTTGTGGCGGTTCCACATTATGGACGTGACTGGCAAGGACAGGTTTGACACATGGTGGCTCAAGCTGGCCGCTTTTGTCGGTCTGACCATTGTGCTGACGGGGCTGGTGCTTGGCGTTGATCGGTGGCGCAATGGACGTTTATAGCGGCGCGGCTAAGCCTTGATACCCAGCGCGGGCAAGGCGACGCGGCGGACATAACCTTCAATACCGTCCTGGGCTGATTCAGGGCGCTTATAGGCGGCAAGCGACAGGAACAGACGCACCGCCGTTTCGGCCTTCTCATTCGCTTCGTCCAAGGTGCCAAGCTCGTCCCCGATCAGCTGTTCGAGCACTTTGCGCGCCGCGTCTATGCCTTCTACGGGAATAATATCGCGGTCGGTTGTCGGCAATTCGAACGACATCGGACGGCGCAGCACATCGACCTGATCGGCGAGCGCCAGCCCATGGATGAATGCGGCCACCACACGGTCACCAACATCGTCGAAATTCCTAGCATGCGCTTCAATCGAATCCGACAACAGGTCCGTCCCGCGCGCAATCGCTTCTTGCAACAGGTCGCCAAGGCTTTCGAAATGCGCATAAACGGTCGGGCGACTGACGCCAGCCTGACTGGCCACAGTTGAAATATTGGTGTGCTTCGGCCCATGCCGGATCAGGCAAGCCATCGCCGCATTGAGGATTTGCATCCGCGTGCTGTCGGCGTCTTTCAGTGCGTTGTAATCGTCTATATCAGCCATGAGAATATGTTAGTGCGAGTTTGCGCTCAAGCATAGTCCCCGTTTGCCGTAAATCAACGAATACAACTACTTACCCGTCAGGCACCACGCGGCCCGGATTCATGATATTGTTCGGGTCGAGCGCGCGCTTGATGGCGATCATTG
>CALLCD010000126.1 GCA_938049795.1 uncultured Hyphomonadaceae bacterium
GCCGACGCACCGAAGCAAAGTTCCAGTGGGCCCGTGTGTTGCGGATCGACCCTGACTATGAACATGCCGAAACCGTTCTGGAAAAACTCGAAGACGGCCTCGCGCAAACCGATGGACACATGGTGCAGACCGGCACGCCACAATAGGCTATCGGTTACGCCGAGCCTTGTCCTCAACAGAAACCCGGGACCCTCCATGCTGATTACGCTTGCCCCTGCCAAGATCAACCTGACCCTCCATGTCGGGCCCGTCCAGCCAAACGGGCACCATAAGCTTGATAGTCTTCTGGTATTCGCCGACGCCGCCGCCGCTGACCGGATCACCGTGGAAGAGGCCGACAGTTTGCAGTTTGCCGTCATCGGCCCGTTCGCAGACCAATGCGGTGAGCTGAATGACAATCTCATCTTCAAAGCCGCTTACGCCCTGCAAACCGTCTTGCAAACAGATCAGGGCGCACGCATCACACTGGTCAAACATTTGCCTGTCGCCGCTGGCATGGGTGGCGGGTCAGCCGATGCCGGGGCCACTCTGCGCCTGCTTAACCAGCTCTGGGGCGGGCCGGAGAGTTTTGAGCATTTGATCAGCCTTGGCAGCCAGCTTGGCGGCGATGTGCCCGCTTGCATCCTCTCCCAAACCCTGATCATGCGCGGCGAAGGCGAACGGCTCACCCCCGCCAGATTGCCCGCCCCGCTGCCTGCGCTGCTCGTCAATTCCGGCACGCCATGTTCAACCGGCCAAGTGTTCAAAACATTTGACGATGGCGGTGGCGGCGCGGACTTCCGCGAGACCAATCCGCCACAGTTCAAATCGACCGCAGCGCTGCTCAAATGGCTCCGCAGCACCTATAATGACCTCGAAGCGCCCGCCATTGTCCGCACCCCCGACATTGCACGCACACTGGCCACCCTCAAAGCGCTGCCGGATGTCCGCTTTGTCCGCATGTCCGGCTCCGGGGCGACCTGTTTTGCGCTGTTTGACACATTAGACCAAGCCAGATCCGCCATGACCGCCATCAAAGCCGAACACCCCGATTGGTGGTGCGCGGCAACCGAGCTCGGAGCGGGGTGATGGAAAGCCGGGTGATCTGGGTCGCGGGGGTCTGTCTGCTGACGGCTCTGGCCAGTTTGATCTGTTGCCGCATCCTGATTGCAATCGCGCCGAAAGACGCGCCAGACGCCGCGCGCAAAACCCAGACCATCGCCGTGCCCACAAGCGGCGGGGTGGCCATTGCAGCGGCCACCGCTCTGGCCTTAGGTGGCTTGATCCTCGGCGACAAAACACCTGGGGCGGTCGTACCAGCGGGTCCGGTCTGGATATATGTCGCGCTCGCCGTCTTCGTTCTGATCCTCGGAGCCGTTGACGACGCGGTAGACCTGCCCGCAAAACCCAAACTCTTTGCGCTTCTGGCAGCCACATGTCTTGCCGCCTATTTCGGCTTGAGGTCTGAGCGCATATTCCTGCCCATAGCCGACTCCATCATTTTGCTGCCGCTTTGGCTCGTCATATCCGGCACAGCTTTTTGGGTGTTCATCACCATGAATGCCAGCAATTTCATGGACGGCTCCAACGGGTTAAGCCTTGGCACGCTCGCCATTATGATCGGCGCGACCAGCTTTGCTTTGCCGACCCAGCTATCAGCCACCGCCGCCATCACGACGAGCGCCATTGTCGGCTTTCTGTTCTGGAACGTGCAAGGCAGGCTCTATGCGGGCGATGCGGGCGCGCTGTTTGGCGGGGCGGTGTTTGCGGGCCTTGGTCTTTATGTCGCGCAAGACGGCAATATCTGGCTACCGGCCACACTTGCGCTGCCATTCCTGATTGATGTGTTCATGACTTTGGCATGGCGGGCCAAGCGGGGGCAGAACTTGCTCAAACCCCACCGCCATCACGCCTATCAGGGCTTAATCAAAGCTGGCTGGAGCCATATCAGGACGGCGCTCCTGTGGTGGGGGTTTGCGCTGATCTGCGCCGCCTGTGCGCTCTGGGCCGCCGCCGACAGCAAAGCGATGAGCGCCTATGTCTTCCTCGGCTTGCTCGGTGCCGGCTGCACACTCTGGCTTATTCACAGGGCGCGCTTGCCGGACGCCTTGAAACAGATGGATTAGAGCGAACAGGCGCGGCGATTTATCCACAGACTATCCGCGCTCAACTCAATTTTGTTCTTTATTTGTTCCAGCCCTTGTGGTGTGATGCCCGGCATGACAGCCAAGCAGAAACATCCACAAAAACTGCCCGAGACAGGCCGCGTCACCCTGTATGATGTTCGGGCCAGCGCCGAACGGTTCCGCCATCGCGGACGCGGCGCGGTGTCCAATCATTCCGGCCGGTATGAAGCTGCCAGCAGAACGGACTTCGACGATGGCTGGGACACAATCGACGAAGAGACGGCAAGGCTTGACACGGAACTGACCGCTGAAACGGCCAAAACCATCATCACCCACAATCAGACGCCGGACATCTCCTTTGACCGGTCGATCAATCCCTATCGCGGGTGCGAGCATGGCTGCATCTATTGTTTCGCCCGGCCGAGCCATACGTTTCTGGGCCTCTCGGCCGGGTTAGATTTCGAGAGCAAGCTGACCTACAAACCCAATGCGCCCGACCTCTTGCGCAAAGCTTTGGCCAATCCACGCTATCAGGCAAAACCGATCGCATTAGGGGTCAACACCGACGCCTATCAACCCGTCGAACGCCGTACGAGGCTTACGCGGCAATTGCTGGAAATCCTATCCGAACACAATCATCCGGTCAGCCTATTGACGAAATCAGCCCTGATTGAACGCGAT
>CALLCD010000127.1 GCA_938049795.1 uncultured Hyphomonadaceae bacterium
GATAATACAAGGGATTGGAGAAATTGCGCGACTGATCTTCATCTTATCTCAATCCGCATGTGCTACTTCGATCTACATTGGGCGAACCACCCACAGAAAAAGCTTTTGTTTTTTAACTGTGGAGTCTGTCTTGAGTTTGCCCCTTCCCATCGACAAGCTGCGTGAAGAGATCGCCCAAGCGAACGGGATAGAGCTATTCAAGCGATATTGCGAGCGCGAGGCTGCGGAGATTATTGGCATCCATGCGCAAACTTTGAAGCGACACAGGTTGCAATCCAAAATCGCCTATGCGTCGATGGGGCCGAGGACCAACTTCTATTTCGGCTATCAGATCACCGAATATCTAGTCAGGAGCATCAAATGCGTGAGCCAACGGAACCCGCCTTCAAGCTCGCAGAGTATTGGATCGCGAAAAGGCCGAACTCAGAGAAATACTACCGCTTCTGGTGGGACAAAGAAAGCAGATGCACAAGACGCGCTTCACTTGGCACAACAGACCTTCAAGAGGCCATCGCAGAGTTAAAGCTCTGGTATGTGCGCCATCATCACCCCGAGAATGAAGAGCTCGAATCTGTGCCGCTACCGACTGTTCTGAGAATTTACTATGAAGAACACGCGATGGATTTGCCGTCTCACGAAGCGCTACGCATTGGGCTGACGAAATGGCTTGACCATTTTGGAGCTGTTAGTGTCGCCGAGGCCGTAAAACCTCAATCGATTGAGCGCTTTATCGACATGCTTGAGGGGAAAGACTACAGCCCGAATTATATCAATCGGATACTGGCTTCAGGCCGGGCTGCCATTAATCGCGCCTATAAGCGCGGCATGCTCAAGAACAACGCATATATTCGCGAAGTGAAGGTCGGTTACACGCCGCCCAAAGGTCGGCCACTATCGATGGATGAGATGCGTGCGCTCTATCATTTGACCGACAAAGACTATTTGAAGCGCTTTATTCTCTGGATGGTTGGGACAGTTGCGCGGCCGACGGCGCTTTTTGAGTTGCATCTAAGCCATATCGACTTGGAACATAATCTGGTGCAGCTAAACCCTGAGGGGCGGGCGCAGAACAAGAAATACCGCCCAACGGTCAAGTTGCCTGAGACATTGCGTGATTATGTCGGGGAGGGGCCATATCTGCTTATGAATAAGGAGCGCCGCGTTGATGATGTGCGCTATGCATGGCGACGAGTAAGGAAAGCTGCCGGGTTCGGCAAAGATGTGACGCCTTATTCGATACGCCACACGATGGCGCGGCACTTAAGAATATGTGGTGTACCGGCGTGGGAAGTGTCTGCGCAGCTTGGTCATAAGCAGCCTGGACTGTCTGTCACCGAGATTTACGCGCCTTTCGCCCCTGCATACTTGGCTACGTCCGTGCAAGAAATTGATAAGTATTTGAAAACATTGCTTATTCCTACTAGTGAGCGACCGCTAACGTGGCCAGTCCATGTCCAGTGCCCGAATCATGACAATCCGTGTGATGGCATATGTTCTTGTAACCATAAGGGAAAAATGGTGGTCGATACAAGGATTGAACTTGTGACCCCTGCAATGTCAATGCAGTGCTCTACCGCTGAGCTAATCGACCATTTGTATTTCGTCACCGCTCAAATCGGACTTTGTGGCCCGTCTGTCAAGCGTCTTAGTGGCTCGGCCTGCTAGGCGGCCATGACGCGTTCGACTTCATCGACGATTTCGCGCAAGTGGAAGGGTTTGGACAGGATCTTCGAGCCAGCCGGTGTTGGTGCGCCCGAGGACAGGGCCACGGCCGCAAAACCCGTAATGAAAACAATCTTCATAGCCGGATCAAGCTCGGCCCCGCGCCGCGCCAGTTCGATCCCGTCAAGCCCGGGCATAACAATATCGGTGAGCAGCAGATCAAACACTTCGCGTTCGAGCGCTTCGAGCGCGCCTTCGCCGTCTTCGTGATCTTGCACATCGTGTCCAGCCCGTCTGAGCGCGGCCGAAAGGAAGGTGCGCAGCGAGTGATCATCTTCTGCCAGCAGGATTTTTGTCATGTCTTGCCTCGTTAAAATTGGCCTATCGGGGACATTAAGACAGGTGATGGTAAATCTGAAATGAATAAAAGGGGCTTGACCGGCGCAATCTTACATTAATTTATGCAGGAGTGACCCCGATCCTTGCTTCAGTTCCGCGCAAACCCGTCTGCCCTTCGGTAGGATTGGAGGCATTTGCGACGCGTTTCCCCCGAAATGGAGCGGAAACTTTCCCGATTCTATTTGCGTCCCCGCATAGCGGGTCAGCTTATCCACAGGATATGATCGGTGATTTACGTGTACCTTTAATGGCTCTGCGGCGGACGGAAGATGCTTTTATAGATCAATTGTTTGAGAGCGTGCCGGATTTGGGCGGACATTTGCTGTTTGCCAATTATGCGCGCGGTTATGTCGATCTCAACCGGGATGCGCGCGAGCTTGATCCGCAGATGTTCCGCGATGGTCCCCCGCGCACTGTGGGCTTGCCAACCCCGCGCGTGGAGGCGGGGCTTGGCTGTTTGCCGAAAGTGGCCGCAGGCGGTGAGTTGATCTATGCGCGCCCGATGAGCCGGGCGGACGGGGAGTACAGGCTTGCCCAAGTGCATGACGCCTATCATAGTTTTTTGCGCTCCACGCTCGATCATTTCGCAAAAGAGGTGGGCATTGCCGTTCTAATTGACTGTCACTCCATGCCGTCCCATCTGCCAGGGCGCAAAGCTATGCCGGACATAGTGCTCGGAGATCGGTTCGGCTCAAGCTGTTCGAGCAAGCTGACAGGGCTCGCCGAACGTGCCTTTCGCAAGCTGGGTTATAAGGTGGCGCGCAATTCGCCCTATGCCGGCGGGTACACCACACGCTGCTATGGCCGTCCAAAGCGCCAGATCCATGCCTTACAGATCGAAATCAATCGCGGGCTGTACATGGATGAAGCCCAGGTTCGCCCGTCAGATGGCTTCAAAACGGTGCAAAACGACCTTAAATCGGTGATTAAGGCCTGTTGCGCATTTGCCGATCGTTACGCCTCTTAGCGTGATCGGCCAAAAAAAAGCCGCACCAGAAAGGCGCGGCTAAAAAGTTAGGGAGGAAACGCCGAAGCGTTGGACCTTATTTATGTTGCGGCGCAACAAAGTACAATGCTTTCTTGGCACTTTACGCAGATAGGTTCCATGCAAAAATGCATGGGGTACGCAGCGGCATGGCTCTTGCTGTGACAGTTCACAACTATCCAGAAACGGGACTCGCATGTCCCCTGAGACCATTGTGGAGCGAATAAATGGCAGACGATACAGATCTTCATGTCGGAAAACGGCTACGTCGCCGCCGTCGCCTTTTGGGCATGACCCAGCAGGAATTGGCCGTTCAGGTTGGCGTCAGATTCCAGCAGATCCAGAAATATGAGTGCGGTGCAAACCGTATGACCTCTTCGCGGCTCTATGATCTGTCGCAGGCGCTGAACGTCACCGTGCAGTATTTCTTTGATGGATTGGACGCGCGCGACTTCCCGGGCAAACCGGCCAATGATGCCGAACACCTTGTCGGCGACGTCCTCAGCCAGAAAGAAACCCTCGAACTGGTGCGCGCCTATTACCGGCTCAGCGAGCGGCCACGGCGCCGGCTTCTGGAACTGGCCAAGGCGCTTGAAGTGGATGCCGACGACAATATGGCGTCCTAACACTTGCCGCAGTTTGGCTGACGCGTTAGGCCCGTGCCTATGACGCACACGCCTTTATCCCCAGACGAAATGACCCAGGCGCTCGGCTTTGCCGGGCGTCTTGCCGATGCAGCATGGACGGCCATTGCGCCGCATTTCCGTGCGCTCGACACCGTTGAAAACAAGCTCGACGCCGCGCCGGGCGACGCCTTTGATCCAGTGACCGAAGCCGATCAGGCCGCCGAACGGGCAATGCGCGCCTTGATTGCCGAGCAGCGCCCCGAAGACGGCGTGCAGGGCGAGGAATATGACGACACCCCGTCACAAAACGGCTTTAACTGGGTGCTTGATCCGATTGATGGCACCCGCGCATTTGTGGCGGGTCTGCCGGTCTGGACCACGCTGATTGCATTGTGCGGGCCGGATGGAGTGCCGATCATTGGCGTTATCGACCAGCCTGTCCTTGGCGAGCGCTATCTTGGTTGGCCCGGTGGCGCAGCGCTCGAGACAGCTGGCACGCGGACGCCGCTTCATGTGTCGAGCCAAACCGATCTGCGCCAAGCCGTCATCGCCACCACAGACCCGTTCATTATGAATCCTGCCGAACAGGGCGCATGGACCCATCTGCGCCACACCGCCCAGATCGTCCGCTATGGCCTTGATGCCTACGCCTATGCACGGCTCGCAGCGGGCACAATTGATCTTGTCGCAGAAGGCGGTTTGCAGCCCTATGATGCCGCCGCCTTGATACCCGTTGTGCGCGGGGCGGGCGGGCTCGCTTGCAATTGGCATGGCGACCCGGCATTGCCCGGCGGACAATTGGTCTGCGCCTCCACTCAAATCCTGCTCGATCAAGCGCTGATCAGCCTCCGCCGCAGTGTAGACCGCACCCCCAAACGCTAAACCCCACCCCCAATAAACTGCGCCCCACCAAAAAGGGCAGGGCGCAATCTCCCCTCGTCAGGGAGGAGGACGAGGGAGGGGGGAGGCTGAGGGAGGGGGAGGTTTAAGCCGCCGAGCCTTTTTTCCCATCAATCAGCGTCGGCTTGCCCGCTTTGGTTTTGCCAATCGCAATCTTGCGCGGTTTCATCGCTTCGGGCAGTTCGCGTAGCAGATCAATCCGCAGCAGGCCGTTCTTCAAATCCGCGCCGTTAACAACGACATGATCGGCAAGCTGGAACCGCCGGATAAAGCCGCGTTCGGCAATTCCGCGATGCAGGAACTCGCGCGCTTCAGCATCGTCGGAGCGAACATGCCGGCCGGTCACCGTCAGCAGCCCATCCTTGATCTCGATGTCGAGATCCTCTTCGGAAAAGCCTGCAACAGCCAGTTCAATTGAAAAGGCGTCTTCGGCGAGCCGCTCGATATTGTAGGGAGGATACCCCTGCGCACCGTCGAGCCGTGAAGCGGTGTCAATCATACCGGCGAGGCGGTCAAATCCGACCATTGTGCGGTAAAGAGGCGTCAAATCTGTTGGAATCGTCATGTTTTTCGTGTCCTTGTCAAAGCAACATCTGAAATTTACCATCCTCACGATGTTGTGAAGTGGCGTTGTTTTGGCTGTGAACCGCTTCCCGAAATCGGCAAAGGGCATTAAGGCCAAGTCCCGACCCGTAAATGGCGTCGGAACGCTAATGATTTAGGGACGCACCTTGGCCCCTTCAAGGGCTGCAAACAGGAGAAGAAGATGAAATACGCACTTTTGGCCGGTTTGGCCGTGTCGGTCTTGGCCGCGTGTGGCGAACAGGCCTCAGCCCCCACCGCAGCCCAGACCCAGGCCCCCGCAGCCACCGAAGCGGCCGCCACCACGGTCAGCCCAATGGAGTTTGCCCTCAATGGTGACTGGCGCAGCGCTGACAACAAAGCCCGCGACGACGCCCGTAATCCGGCCGCAACGCTCGCCTTTTTCGGCGTCGATGCTGACGAGACAGTCGTTGAAATCTCCCCGGGCGGCGGCTGGTACACCGAAGTCCTCGCGCCTTATCTCAACGCAGGCGGCGGCACCTATATCGCCGCAACACGAGGCGACGCCGAACGCGATGCCCAATTCGCCGAACGCTTCAGCGACGCCGAGACTTTCGGCACCGTCAATATCGGCGTTCTCGGTGCAGACAGCATTCCCGCCGGCAGCGCAGACACCGTGCTGACCTTCCGCAACATCCACAGCTGGATGCGCAATGGCTCCGAAGCCCAAGTGTTTGAAAACGCATTTGCAGCGCTCAAGCCCGGCGGCGTATTCGGCGTGGTTGAGCACCGCTTGCCATCATCCGCCGAACAAGACCCGCAAGGGAGCACGGGCTATGTCCATCAGGATTACGCCATCGCGCTCGCCGAAGCGGCCGGGTTCGAACTGGCTGGCACGTCCGAGATTAACGCCAATCCAAAAGACACCGCCGACCACCCGTTCGGCGTCTGGACGTTGCCGCCGGTCAATCTCTGGCAGCGCGAAGGCCGTGACCTGCCAGAAGGCATGGAAGGCGCTCAGTTCCAGGCCATTGGCGAAAGCGACCGCTTCACGCTGAAATTCGTAAAGCCTGCCGCCGCCACGACAACCGATCATGACGGCGCCGGATCATAACCCTTCCGATACATAGTCAAATAGATCAAACCCCATTGGCCAAGCCGCCAATGGGGTTTTTTCATATCATCGGTAAATCATCCCGAGGGTCCAGCTTGTCAGACAGATAGGCTTGGGGCATTGACACACCCTCCACCCTGATGAGGTTCAATATGCCCGCCCCGTGCCCGCCCCCAATATCGACCGCCACCCATCATGACCGATAAGACCTTGCCCCTATCGCTGTTTGCGACCTGTATCGGCACCTATCAGCTTGAAGACACCGCCCTGATCGACGCACTTGAACGGGCGGCATGGGCGCTCGAGGAGGCGGACGAGGCCGGCGGCGCATGGTGCGACACTCATGGCTATGACGGCTACACCTCCTATGCCTCCCTCGACGATCTGCCCATCCGCGACCCGGCCTTCGGGGCGCTGAAAACATGGCTGGACGCGCGCGCAGATGCGTTTGCCAAAACCCTCCATTGGGACATGGATGGCCGCAAACTGATCCTCGATGCGCTTTGGGTGAACATATTGGGTGACGGCGGCAATCATTCCGGCCACATCCATCCCAATAGCGTGCTGTCGGGCACACTCTACATCGCCATGCCCGAAGGCAGCGGCGCCCTAAAATTCGAAGACCCACGCTTGGGCCTGATGATGGCCGCCCCGCCGCTCAAACCGGATGCGCCCGAAGCCATGCAGCGCTTTGTCTACCGCGCACCGCCAGCCGGCACAGCCCTGTTCTGGGAAAGCTGGCTCCGGCACGAAGTCATGCCAAACCGCGCAGAAGCTCCCCGTCTGTCAGTCAGCTTCAACTATAGTCTGGAGACCGCCTGAGCGGCACAGTCTGTAGTCCTAGTTTTCCAGCGATACCTTGTACTTCCTGGCCGGTGCGTCAGAAAATCTGATCCATTTGCTGCCCAGCGCGCCAAAACTGATTGTGGCTTCTGCGGGAAGGCTGCTCGGAGGATCGAAATTGATCCGGTCCCGCGCCTGATCAAAAATCAGACCGTCCTCTGTGACAAAGCGCAGCTTGCCAGTATGGCGACGTCGGACAATCTTTACGATTTGGACCGGGAAAGCCTCCCTTGACCCAGGGCGCAAGCGATCGAGCAGGCTTGGTCCCTGTGCGGCAGGCGCAGCGGTCGGCGCAGATGCGGCCGCTTCAATGGCGGCACGCTCTGTTTCCAGAGCCGCCCGCTCGGCCTGCAGAGCTTCTCGTTCGGCTGCAAGCGCCGCGCGTTCGGCTGCGGCCGCATCCATCGCAGCCGTATCAATGGCTGGCTCGGACGGGGCTATCGGAGCGATGGGGGCCGGATCAGCCGGTATGGCAGGGGTCGTCTCGTCGAGCAATTGGGTTGCCGCATCCAGACAAGCCAGCCGAACCGGATCAGCCTTGATGGCCCGGCATGCGGCCATAGCTTCCAGCGCATCTTCGCGTGGGCCAGCCTCGGCCTGTGTCGTTACGGACAGAGCAAGCAGGCCCAACCCCAAGATAAGAACGGTTCGCATGATGGGCTCCCTAAAATCTACCGGATCTTTTTATATCCTTTTGGCCCGAAAACAAAAGACTGGCAGCGCATTTGCACAGTCAGACGCAGATGTTAACGCCTCCACTTCCAAACACTTACCCACTTGACGCCGCCGCAATCAGAGTCCATCGCCAGCGGCGACGTCAGCCAAATTGCTTAGAGTAGGAATACATATGGACATTTCGAAAATCGCGGTCGGGAACAATCCTCCAGACGATGTAAATGTCATCATCGAAGTGCCGCTCGGCGGCGACCCGATCAAATACGAGATCGACAAAGCCTCCGGTGCCATGTTCGTGGACCGCTATCTTTACACCGAGATGCGCTATCCCTGTAATTACGGCTTCGTTCCGCATACGCTGAGCCTTGATGGCGACCCGATTGATGTGATGGTGGTCGGCAACCGGCCGCTTGTGCCCGGGTCTGTGGTCCGCGCACGCCCCGTCGGCGTCCTGATGATGACCGATGACAAAGGCCAAGACGAGAAAATCCTCGCCGTACCGGATCGGGCGCTGACACGGTACTATGACAAGATCACGACCTATCAGGACTTGCCTGACATTCTGGTGGATAAAATCGAGCATTTTTTCAAACATTACAAAGATCTCGAAACTGGAAAATGGTCCAAAATCGATGGCTGGTCCGGCGTTGAAAAAGCCCGTGAGTTGATCCAGATGGCGATAGAGCGAGAAACGCAGACCTAGCCGGTGGAGATCACGGTCTGGCTGGCCCTGATCGGCCTGTTCTTTGCCGGTGGACTAACGCCCGGGCCAGCGGTCATGCTGGTCATGGCGTCCTCTCTCCGATACGGCCCGAAACCCGCCCTCCTGCCAGCGCTCGGCATCTCCTTTGCCAATCTGATCTGGATCAGCGCGGCCATAGCCGGAGCAGGGGCGCTGGCACTGAAATTTCCGTCCATGTTTTTCGGACTGAAGCTTCTTGGGCTGACCTTCATCCTCTATCTCGCCTGGCGCATGATTGCCTCTGATCCGGCGCGGACACGCGTTGACGCCAAAGACGCCCCGCCAAGACCCGTCCTGTTCTTCAAAGGCGTCGGTCTACAATTGGCCAACCCCAACGCGCTCGTCTTTTTCGGCCTCATCCTGCCCGCCTATATTGATGCTGGGCGGCCCCTATGGACCCAAGCCCTCATCATCATGGCCACCGTCACCGCCACCGAAATGTTCGGACTGGCCGTCTACGCCTGGGCGGCGGACGCCATGAACCAGCGCTTTGCTCACCCGCAATTTACCCGCCGGTTCAACCAGTTCGCAGCGCTCGCAATGGTCCTGACGGCCGGTTTCGCGGTCGTTATGACTTCGCTCGCAAATTAGAGCACCATCGAGACGCCAGATCAGATCGGGTGAATGCTGTTGCCGTTGTTCTGATTTGTGTAATAGATTTGCGCTAAGGGATTGGAACACAGCAATGAGGCCCGCGCCGCTCTGGTCACGCAATCGGCCGTCTGAAGGAACCCAACTATGTCTGACGAACCGGCCAATACGAAACCCACCCGCCAGCGGCGTCAGGGACCAAAACGCTCTGAAACATCGCAAGCGGCTATCCTCGAAGCGGTCCGCGACGAACTGGCCGAATCCGGATGGCGCGGCTTCAGCGTCGACAATGTCGCCCGCCGCGCCCAAGCCTCCAAACAGACCATCTATCGCTGGTGGCCCTCAATCGGCACATTGTGCATTGATGCCGCGCTCTCGCTCATCCCGTCTGCGCCCGATGGTGCTCGCGACGCCCAGCAGAAAATCGCAGCGATCATCGCCCCATTGGAGGCAACCGCGCGGGCAGGCGCTGGCAATTACATCCTGCGCGCCGCTTTGCTGGCCGCCGCCGATGATGAAGACGCGGGCGAAAAATGGCGCGGCTGGATCAAGGCCGAAATCCGCACACCTTTGCGCATGATCCTCGCCGAGCTTGCCGCCAAACAAGTGATCCGCCGCGACTGGAACATCGAAGACGCAATGGATGTCCTGCTCGGGCCGATCTGGCATCGCTTACTCGTCATGCGCGCGCCCATCCCCGAAGCCTTCAGCCTCAGACAGGCCGAACGTCTGATTGCCGATTTGAAAGTCTAAAACTGCTTCCATTTGCGCGCCGACGCTGGCAGAAGAGGCGCATATCTTGCTTCTGCCCCAACTGACGGAGCGCGCCACAATGCGACTTCTTTCCATCCTGCTCAAACGCGCCATTCGTGCCGGACAATTGACCATTACCGATTATGACGGCTCGGTCCATGTCTTTGGTCCCGGCGCAGACCAGACGGCAGGGGAGGTGGCCATCCGGCTGACGCAGAAAGGCGCCTCCAGCAAAATCGCCCGCGACCCCGCCCTTGGCGCAGCAGAAGCCTATATGCATGGCCGGCTTGAGATGGAAGAGGGCTACGAGATCTATGATCTTCTGAAACTCGTCACCTATAATTTCCGCTGGGTGCCGGGCAATGAACTGCACAAAGTCACCCAGCAGCCGCGTTGGAAAACATGGCTCGATGGCCGCAATCATGCCCGCCGCGCCAAGCGCAATGTCGCCCATCACTATGATCTCTCCGATGGGCTCTATGATCTCTTCCTCGATGTGAACCGGCAATATTCATGCGCCTATTGGCAACCCGATAATACCCACGACCTGCCCCGCGCCCAGACCGACAAGCTCGCCCACATCGCCGCCAAACTCCTGCTCAAGCCCGGCATGCGGGTGCTCGACATTGGCTGCGGCTGGGGCGGCATGGCGCTCTATCTCAACAAGGTGGCCGGTGTAGACGTGCTCGGCGTCACCTTGTCCGAAGAACAGTTAGCCGTTGCCCGCCAACGCGCCGAAGCGGCAGGGGTATCCGACAAGGTCAAATTCGAGCTCGTGGACTACCGCAATGTCGAAGGCCCGTTCGACCGCATCGTCTCGGTTGGCATGTTCGAACATGTCGGCGTGCCGCAATACCAGACCTTCTTCTCCAAAGTCGCCGGGCTTCTAAGCGATGACGGTGTCGCGCTCGTCCACTCCATCGGCCGCGCAGATGGCCCTGGCGCGACGGACAGTTTCATGGCCAAATACATCTTCCCCGGCGGCTATGTTCCAGCCCTCTCGGAGATCACACCCAAAATCGAACGCGCCCAGCTCTGGGTCACCGACATCGAAATCCTACGCCAGCATTATGCGCTGACCTGCGAAGCCTGGTATCATACCTGCGTCGAGAAAAAGAGCGAGATTATTGCGCTGTATGACGAGCAATTCTGGCGGATGTGGGTGTTCTATCTGGCGGGCGCAGCAATGGCGTTTCGGCATATGGGGCAAATGGTGTTTCAGGTCCAGCTTGCCCGCTCGCTCGACGCGGTGCCGATCACACGCGACTATATCAGCGAAACCGAACGCCATTATATTCGCCTTGCGGGGGATTAAAGCGCATCTGCGGGAAGTGGGTATTGGCTTTGGGATAAGATATGCGCCTTCATTGACAGCATTTGTGAAAACCCATCGGTTGTCATCCTTGCGGTAAGCATGCAAAGTATAAAGAGGGATCATTGATGTAGGGGAACGCACAATGGATGAGAAACAGGTCTTGGAGAGGTATCGCACCCGCTTGGTCGGGCGTTTCCATCGCCTGTTCGATGAATGGTTTGATGCGCGCCGGGGGATCGAAACGGTCCGGAATGTAGATGCCGCCCATCTCGCCGACGTGGTTGATCTGACAGGCTATGAGGGTGACGAGGAGCTTTATGCTGGCACGCCCTGTCTGTTGTTCGAAGCCCTCCATTCTCCCTTGTCAGACATGGAACGCGCCTCGACCACCTATATAGATGTTGGGTGCGGGAAGGGGCGTATGTTGATCCAGGCGGTGGAAGCCGGTTTTTCAAATGTCGTCGGTGTCGAATTTGCCAAACCGCTCGCCGAGCAGGCCAGGCTGAACTTGAACGCGGCGCTGCCGAACGCTGACGGAACCTGGCGGATCGACGAAGCGGATGCCCGCACCTATGACTATCCCGATGGGCCGCTCGCTGTGTTTCTCTACAACCCGTTCGACCCACCCGTCTTTCGGGCCTTCCTGTCCAATCTCCTCAAAGGCCTCGCCGAGCGCCCGCGCGAGCTTCGACTGGTCTACAACCACACGCTCTGCGCTGACTTGCTCGACGCCGAACCCGCCTTCGAACGCCTGTCCTACACACCCCTGCAGCGCGCCTATGCCCGCCTGATGAACCCGCACCCGTTTGGCGCATGGCGCTATGTTGGCGCAGCTTAGAGCGACCCGCCCGCAAGGATCGCCCTATTTATTCTTGAAATGCGGCGTGCGCTTTTCGACAAAAGCCTCCATCCCTTCGGACTGGTCTTCGGTCGCAAACAGCGAATGGAACAGCCGCCGCTCATGCATAATGCCATGCGAGAGCGTTGTCTCATAAGCCGCATTGACCATTTCTTTCGTCAGCATCGCGGTTGCGCGCGGCATGGCGGCGATCTTCTTGGCCACCGATTTGGCCTCCTCCAGCAAGTCCTCCACCGGCACAATCCGCGACACCAGCCCGCACCGCTCAGCCTCTTGCGCATCCATCATCCGCCCTGTCAGGCACATTTCCATCGCTTTGGATTTGCCGATAAACCGCGTTAGACGCTGCGTGCCGCCTGCGCCCGGGGACACCCCAATCGTAATCTCCGGCTGACCAAACTTCGCATTCTCGCCCGCAAGGATAAAGTCGCACATCATCGCCAACTCACACCCGCCGCCCAGCGCATAGCCCGCCACCGCGGCAATCACCGGCTTGCGGCACCGTGACGCCCGTTCCCAATTGGCCGTAATGAA
>CALLCD010000128.1 GCA_938049795.1 uncultured Hyphomonadaceae bacterium
CGCGATGACAAACGGCCACGCTCGCCGCAATTGCGGGTCAATAATGTGTTCGCCATGTTGCGGGCCATCGCGGCGGGTGTCGGAATTGCAGATATTCCAGATTATATGGCCGCGACCATGCCCGGCCTTGTCAAAGTCCTCGGCGAGTTGCGTGGGCCAAGCTTTGATCTCTATTTCATCTATCCAAGCGATTTGCGCCGCTCAAAACGCATTTCGACCTTTCGTGATTTTCTCACATCGGAAATTGCCGGACTGAGCAAAATGACCAAACAGCCCGATTAGGCGTTTGAGCGCCTAACGCCGGAACAAAGCGTCCATATCTTCAAAATATTTGAACTCGAGCGCATTGCCCGCAGGATCCAGCAAGAAGAACGTCCCCTGCTCGCCCGGCTCACCAGCAAAGCGAATGCCCGGCTCTATGATAAATTCGCAGCCAGCCGCGCTCAGCCGGTCGGCCAGCGCGCGCCAGTCATCGGGCGTCAGGACAACGCCAAAATGTTTGACCGGCACCGCTTTGCCATCGACCTGATTGGTCTGTACGCCCGCGCATTCCTCCGGCGCAAGATGGGTGACAAGCTGGTGGCCATAGAAATTGAAATCAATCCATTCCTCCGAGCGCCGCCCCTGCGCGCAGCCCATAAGGCCGCCATAAAAGGCTTCAGCCGCGGCGAGATCGTCCACCGGAATAGCAAGATGGAAAGGTTGCAGGCTCATCGGGTGCGCGCGTCCCTATTCGGCGGCGACGCGTTCAACGCCGTTCTCGCCATCATAGACGAGAATATCGCCCGGCTGGCATTCAAGCTCGCGGCAGAGGGCCTCAAGTGTGGAAAACCGCACCGCTTTCGCCTTGCCCGTCTTGAGGATCGAAAGATTGGCCAAGGTGACGCCAACGCGCTCGGACAGTTCCGTCAGCGACATCCGCCGATCTAGCAAAACCCGATCAAGTGTTACGCGAATAGACAATATATTCTCCTAAACCGTCATCTTCTCTTCTTCGCGAAGGCGGCTGCCCTCCCGAAAAACCTGAGCGAAAACCAACATAGCCGCCGCAGAAACCCAAGCGACCAGGCTGACCGAAAATCTCACGCCTTCGACATCATTGCCAAAATCCGCAAAAATAAACAACAATAGAATCAGCATGTATCGTGCCAGTTCCATAATCGCAATTGTCCCAGCAATCCGCGTCAGTCGCGGCGCATTCTCGGGTATGAACGGGTCACCCGCCGTCAGCGTGGCGAGAATCCTGTTCAATTGCACGCATATATAGCTGATTCCCGGCACCAGAACGACCAGCCCCGCCAGAGAGGCCAGAAAGGTTGCCGGTGACAAGTCTCCAGAGAACGCGTCCCCCACCTTGGCGCTCAATTGCCCGCCATTCAGGCTCGCAAACAGTCCCAAAATGAGCAGCACAAAGGCCAGACCGCCAAACACAACGGTCGCCCAGAACACAATGCGCACGAACACGCGCAAAAAACTGGCCACAGAATTGGAACCGGCTCCGGTCATGAAGTCACTTCTCTTCTCGTCAAACATCAACTAGACCACCCCTATACAGCGTTTTACTCTCATCGACAAACGATAATTCCATATCGAAACAGGACAGGACATCACATTGACTTCAGGCCGCAAAATTCTGCCCGGAAAACTCATCGCTGCAACCCATAATGCGGGGAAAGTCAGGGAGTTACGCGATTTGATGGTCCCGCTCGGCTTCGAGATTGTCTCGGCCATCGAGCTTGACCTGCCCGAACCTGACGAAACCGAGGACAGTTTTGCCGGAAATGCGATCCTGAAAGCCCGCGCCGCTGCGGAAGCGACGGGCAGTCCTGCCTTGTCAGATGATTCAGGGCTCGCCGTGACCGCGCTTGGTGGCGCGCCGGGCATCTATTCTGCGCGTTGGGCCGGACCGGACCGGAATTTTTACGAGGCGATGGAGAAAGTCGAGCATGAGCTGGCCGAAACGGGCACCGATGACCGCAGCGCCAAATTTGTCTGCGCGCTCGCGATTGTCTGGCCGGATGGGCATGCCGAAGTGTTCGAGGGCGAAGTGCATGGCGAACTGGTCTGGCCACCGCGCGGGACACATGGATTTGGCTATGATCCGGTCTTTGTGGCGACTGGCGAAGCGGTCACTTTTGGCGAGATGGACCCGGCGCGCAAGCATGCGATGAGCCATCGGGCGGATGCGTTCGCCAAGCTCAAAAAGGCGCTGATGGGTGGCGCGTGACCTCGCCTTGCTGACGGGGCCGGACTATGGCTTTGGCGCTTATATCCACTGGCCCTATTGCGCGCGCATCTGCCCCTATTGCGACTTTAATGTCTATGCGGCCAAGACCCGCGATCCGGCCCCTTTGCTCGCAGCGATGGACGAGAACATCCGCGCCCAGCACCGCGCTTTGCCAGAGCACCCCCCGCTCGATGCGATCTTCTTTGGCGGCGGCACGCCATCGCTCCTGAACCGATCTGCGCTCGAAGGCCTGATCGCGACACTTGCCGATACGTTCGGGCTGACCCCTGCGTGCGAGGTGACGCTCGAGGCCAATCCAAACGACATCAACGCCGAAAAGGTGCGCGACTGGCAGGCAGCAGGCATAAACCGGCTCTCTATTGGCGTCCAATCGCTTGATGATCGTGCCCTGAGCTTTCTTGGGCGCGACCACACTGCGGATGACGCCCGCCGCGCGACGGCGATTGCGCTAGAGACCGTCCGCTCTGTCTCGATTGATATGATCTATGCGCGCCCTGACCAGACCGCATCAGACTGGCAGGCCGAACTTGAAGCCGCCCTCGCGCTCGGCGCGCAGCATCTCTCGCTTTACGAGTTGACGATTGAACCGGCGACCCCGTTTGGCAAGCGGGCGGCGCGCGGGGAGTTGACGCCGCTGCCAGATGAGGCGCAAGCAAGCCTTTACGAACTAACCGACAAGATCACGCGGGAGGCCGGACTGCCCGTCTATGAGATTTCCAATCATGCGCTTAGCGCTGATCATCGCTCCGTACACAACCAGATTTACTGGAACTCTGGCGACTGGCTCGGCATCGGCCCGGGCGCGCATGGCCGCTTAACACAAAATGGCAAACGCCTAACCACGCTCGGC
>CALLCD010000129.1 GCA_938049795.1 uncultured Hyphomonadaceae bacterium
GGCGTAGAATGGTTTCGATCTCGAAGCCCGCAGGCAGCAAGTCTGCGACGATCATCGGATTGGTGCGCCGCTCTTCGGGCGAGATGCGCAGGACAACAGCGATCTGGTCACCCTGACGGATGCGGCCAATATCGACGCGCCCGCCATCTACGCCGTGGAAGGTTTTGCGGATCGACACATCCTGGGCGACCGGCGGCGGCGCGGAAGACGGCATGCCGCGCGCAATGACGGTGCGGAAGACCGGCTTCTCGCCGCCAAGGGTAAAGCTCGGTCCAGCCGTAAGCTGCGCCTCAGCCAGTCGGTAGATCTCCTCATTGTCATAGCCGCGACCGAGCCCGTCCGTGCTGATCTCGATACCATTGCCATCTCCGGCGAGACTGTTGGTCGCGAGCAGAAGGAAGGCTTTTTCCTGCGTGGTCAGCCGGTCAGGGTCTGGCAAATCATCGCCCAGATCATCTACAAGGTCGGCAATGATACCGTTAAAGCCGGTTTCTGCGGCGAGCGCGAACACGCCGGCCAGATCGCGTCGTTTGGTCTGGTAATAGTCGCCCGAGTTTTCATAGCCGAGCGCGCTGATGGCTGAGGTGAAGGCGCTTTTGGCACGGGCGCGGTCGCCCATATGAGCGAGGGCTGCGGCGATGTGGGCGCGCGCGAGCGGGCTGTCCATGTTGCCAAGGCTGCGGTCATGCAAATATCTCAGCCGCGAAATGTCCGCCCGTCCCGCCTTGGCGAGCACATAGAGCGCATAGGCCGAGGCGCGCAGCATCAACTTGTCTTGCGTATCGGCATGCCAGCGGCTTTCCCAGACATCGGTATCATAGCCATAGATGCGCCATGCGTCGCCTTGGGAGACATTCAGCAGCGAGCCATAGGCGCGGTCGAGGGCTTCGTCGGGCACGGCATAGCCTTCCGCTTTGGCGCGGTAGAGGAAGTCGGTTGTGTAAGCGCCAAGCCAGGGCGACGCATAGCGGTCACTTTCGCGCCAGAGGCCAAACGCGCCGTCCCCGCTCTGGCGGTTGAGCAATATGTTGATCGCTTGCTGGATGCGGGTGCGTGCGCCATCGTCGATGGTTTCGGTCGTCCTCCCGCTTGTGTCCGACTGGCCGACAAGCTGCTCGGCATAGAGCAAAGGCAGAGCGCGGCTGACGGTCTGTTCGGTGCAGCCATAGGGATAGCGGTCAAGCGAGCTATAGAGCGCACCGGCATTGACCGGCAGGCTCGAAAAGCTGACGAGCACGCTGGCCGAGCCTTCGACAAAGCCGTCCATAAGATCAGGATTGGGCGTGTACGTGTCGCCCGGTTCCATCAGTGTGCGCGAAACACGCGAGACGGGCAGGAAGGCCGAGCGGGTTTGGATCGGATAATTGCTGGAGATGGCAAACCCGTCCGGTCCTTCGACGTTGAGCCGCAGTTCGCTGATGCCGATACTGTCCGCCTCAATCCGGAGCCGTTCGTCTGCGCGTTGGCCCTGTTGTAGGATGCGCGAAACTTCAGTTGAAGACGCTTCGATGGGGCCGGTGCTGGCGAGCCTTGCGCCATAGGTGCCCGCTTCGCCTTCGACATTATCAATGCTGGCGGTGGCAAAGGCTTCGTCGCCCGGGGCCAGAAAGCGCGGCAGGATGAGCGTGGTTGGCACTTTGTCGCGCACGGTCATCGCCCGTTCGGCTTCGCCAAGCCCCGTGTCCGACCAGACCACAGCCATCAATCGCAGCTCGCCATTAAAGTCTGGCAGGTCGAGCGGGATTTTGGCTTTGCCCGAGCGGCCAATATCGACAATGCCGGAGAAGAGCGAGACGGTGCGGGTCGGCACGACGGACAGGCCCTCCCCGCCCAATTGGTCCCCGCCCGTACGCACTTCGGCAGGCAAGCCCTGATTGGGGTCGAGCAAGCGGCCATAATCATCATAGAGCGCAACGCCGAGCGCTTTCTTGCCGAAGAAATGCGCGCTGGCATCGGGGCTTTGATATTTGGTCAGTTGCAGAATGCCTTCATCGACAGCGGCAAGCGTGAGATAGACCCCTTCGCGCGGGCCGCCTTCAACCTCGACCGTGACCACTTGCTCCTGACGCGGACGCACCACATCGGGCGCATTGATCGTGACCTCGAACTGGCGGGCGGAAATATCGACTGGCACATGGGTCACGCCAAGCGCGCGGCGGGGCTTGGCCTGAAAGACCGGATCACGCGGCGAGTAGACCGTGACCATGACATAGGCGCCCTCGCCCCAGTCTTCGGTGACGGGCAAGCTGATGCGGCTGCCATCCTTGGACACGTCGCGGGTCTGGATCGACAGAACGCGGTCGGTTGCCACCGTGATCTCGGCAATGCCGTCATAAGGCGGGGTGATGGCGATCTGCACATCGCGGCCAGTGCGCGCAGGCTCTTCGGGGCCGGACACGGCGACACGGTCTGGTGCTTCGACGCCATCCTCACTGGTGCCGCCGCCGCCCCAGCCGACATAGAAGCCCTGGGTCGCGGTGCGGCCATTGCTGGTGATGATGATCTCGTGCGCGCCATAGTCGAGGCCATCGACGACCAGGTCTCCGGTTGCGCCCGCGCCGGTGCGTAAAACGCCTTCATTCGC
This sequence comes from uncultured Hyphomonadaceae bacterium, assembly GCA_938049795.1. Classification (GTDB taxonomy): domain Bacteria; phylum Pseudomonadota; class Alphaproteobacteria; order Caulobacterales; family Hyphomonadaceae; genus CALLCD01. Next base: position 2,585 of record CALLCD010000129.1, read on the forward strand.
TGTCGTCACAGACCGCGAGCGCCGCCAGCGCCAGTCGCCACCGCTGCGATACCAGTCATAATGGTAGTCGATGCGGATAATCTTCCATTCAAACGCGGCGGCGACGGCCTGTCCGTCCGGGTTGACGGCGGCCAGCTCGAACTGTCGCGGTTCACCCTCGGGGGCATAGCGCGCGCCGGACTTGATGCCGAGATAGACCTCTTCGGGCCGGTAGGGAATGCGCACGCTTTCGGTGACCGCGCGGCCGCCCGGCTCAAGCACGCTGACAATCGCATTTACGCGCAAAGGGCGTCCGGAGCGGCGGCCGTTCTGGTTCGGGGCGAGCCGGACAATGGCCTTGCCTTCGCCGTCGCTGGTCTGGTCAGAAAATTCGAGCACTTGTTCGGCGAAGGTCTCTTCATGTGGTCCGAAGCGGAACCCGTCAAAGGCAGGGAACGGGTTCGGGTCCGGTTCGATCCGCGCTTGCGAGCGCACGGTCAGTCCGGCTCCGGGCGCGCCATAGAGAAAGCGCGTGTCCGCCGTCAGCTCGCGTGTCTCGCCCGCCTTGATCGGCGTGTCTTCATCGCCATCAAGCGCGACGGCAATCCGCTGGGGGACAAAATCTTCAACCGAGAACGCGCGATAGGCCACACGCCCGATCCCGTCAATTTCGATTGTCGCCGTCCAATTGCCACG
>CALLCD010000130.1 GCA_938049795.1 uncultured Hyphomonadaceae bacterium
CCAAGGAGCCCTATGATGCGCGTGAGGTGATTGCGCGGCTTGTGGACGGGTCGGAGTTTCACGAGTTCAAAAAGCTCTATGGCGAAACGCTGGTGTGCGGCTTTGCGCATATTTACGGGATGCCGGTCGCGATTCTTGCCAATAATGGCATTCTGTTTTCCGAAAGCGCGCAGAAGGCGGCGCACTTTATCGAACTGGCCGACCAACGCCGGACCCCGCTTATTTTCCTTCAAAATATTACCGGCTTTATGGTCGGCTCGAAATATGAAGCGGGCGGGATTGCCAAGGATGGCGCGAAAATGGTGACGGCGGTGGCAACCGCTTCGGTGCCCAAATTTACGGTCATCACCGGCGGCGGCTATGGCGCGGGCAATTATGGCATGTGCGGGCGGGCTTACTCGCCGCGCTTTTTGTTTATGTGGCCGAATGCGCGGATTTCGGTGATGGGCGGCGAGCAGGCCGCCTCGGTGCTGGCGACGGTGACGCGCGACGGCAAGGAACGGCGCGGGGAGGATTGGAGCGCAGAGCAGGAAGAAGCGTTCAAGGCGCCGATCCGCGACAAGTATGAGGCCGAGGGCAGCCCATATTATTCGACAGCAAGGCTTTGGGATGATGGCGTGATTGCGCCGGCGGATACAAGACGCGTGCTCGGACTGTCTCTGTCGGCGGCGCTTAATGCACCGTTTGATCCGCGCGGGTTTGGCGTGTTCCGGATGTAGCCGGACGCGCTCACCGCTTTGTGACGGCAAGTTGTGATGCGGGCTCGGTGTATTCGGAATAAAGCGGGGGCCGGTAGTGTTTAGGAGCCCGTTATGAAGCGTTTTTTGATTGGTTTGGGTCTGGCTGGTCTTGTGGTCGGGGCATTTGTTTTGCCCGCAGCACATGCCGGACCGCTCGAGGATCAGTTTTTCCAGATGGATACGAGCCGCGACGGAGCGATCTCGCGCGCTGAGTTTCTGGCCCATCAGACGGCCAATGGCGTGACCGAACGGCGGGCCAGCTTCGCCTTCGAGAATTTGCGTGGGGACAATAATCTCGTCAGCCTCGACGAGTTTCGTGCGGGACCGTCCGCAACGCGCCGTGCGCCAGAGCGTCTGCAGCGGCGGTCACAAACCCGTCAGGACACGCGCGCACGCAACCGCCAGCGGGCACGTCCGAACCGCCAGCCCGTGCGGCGTGGCCGGGGCTCCTAGGAGCTTAACTATTTTTCACGCGGGCTGTAGTACCTTGGAAAATTGACGCTTTTCTTGAACATTGCCGAAAGATGACGTAAGGTTAACTCGTCATGGCAGGCGGCTTTGGGCTTGATGAGACCTCCAATTGGTTATCCCGCCAATTGGAGACAACGAGGCCAGAATGGTCTCAGGAGGAGCGTAAAATGACTTATTTTGAACCCGTACTCGCCGCAGTGGTTTTCGCCGCAGCCAGCGCCTTAGCCCTCAGCCTGCCAATGGCCTCGGCACAGGACACCGCCAATGGCGCGGCAACATCTGTGGAGAAATTCTCCGCGATGGATGCGGACAATAACAGCTTGGTCAGCGAGGCCGAATTTGTCGCCTATGCCGTGGATCATCATGGCGCGTCCGAAGAAGACGCAAGCGCGAAATTCACTCAGATTGCTGGCGAGGACGGCTTATTGTCCTTCGCAGAGTTTGATGCGGTACACACGGCGAATGCGAAAAAGGATACTGGGCAAGGATCTTAGTCCCCTCAAGATCTAGCCTTCGGGGGCGCGTGTTTGTCCCGCCCGCGCCCTCCGAACTGGCTCCGCGCTGTCCCTCTACACAGGGTCTCTGGCGCGGAGCCTTTTTTTAAAGTGAGGGGGAATTGATGCAGCTTTATTTTGGTGCGCCCAGACGGTAGAGAGGGAGAGGTTGACGTCTATGGGAGGCAATATGGGACCGTTTGCACATATCGAGGTTTTGGCGAGGGATAATGGTGTTGCGACCATAGAGTTGAACCGGCCGGACAAGCGCAATGCCTTCAACAGCGCGATGATTGGCGAATTGCACAGCGTGTTTACAAAGCTGGCGGGAGATAAATCCGTCCGGTTTGTGATCATTCGCGGGGCGGGGAAGTCGTTTTCGGCGGGGGCGGACCTTGACTGGATGAAGGCGGCGGCAAGCTATACCCAGGCGGAGAATGAAGCCGACGCGCGGGCGCTCGCGGAAATGTTGCGCGCGCTTTACGAGATGCCGCAACCGACGCTTGCGCTGGTGCATGGCGCGGCGATGGGCGGCGGCGCGGGGCTGGTCGCCGCATGTGATCTGGGCGTGGCGATGGCTGACACCAAGTTCAAGTTTTCCGAAGTGCGGCTCGGGCTGACACCGGCAACGATCAGCCCGTTTGTGATCGAGGCGATTGGCGCGCGCTGGGCGAAGGCCTTGTTTGTGACGGCAGAGGGGTTTGATGCGCCGTATGCGGAGAAAATGGGGTTGATCCAGTACACGGTGACGAGCGAAGATGATCTGATGATGATGGCGGACTATCTGCGCGATCTGGTGCTAGGCGCTGCACCGGAGGCTGTGGCGGACGCCAAGCAGCTGGTGCACGATGTGGCGGGCCAGCCGATTGATCAGGCGCTTGGCGAGGAGACGGCGAGACGGATTGCGGCACGGCGGGCGTCGGACGAAGGCCGCGAAGGATTGTCCGCATTTCTGGAGAAGCGCAAGCCGGGCTGGGCTGATTGAAGTTTGCGTGCGGGGGCCGGGCGCTCTATGGGTAAGGATTGACCGCATATCTTGGGGCTAACTGGATGATTTCTTCGCTATTGATCGCAAATCGGGGCGAGATTGCCTGCCGGATTATCGAGACGTGTCGCCGGATGGGCGTGCGTACTGTGGCGGCCTATTCGGATGCGGACGCGCGGGCGCGACATGTGCGGATGGCGGATGTGGCCGTGCATATCGGTCCGGCCGCAGCGGTGGAGAGCTATTTGCGCGGTGATGTGATCATCGCGGCGGCCAAGGCGCATGGGGTGGACGCGATCCATCCGGGGTATGGGTTTTTGTCCGAGAATGCGGAGTTTGCCGAAGCGGTGATTGCGGCGGGGCTGATCTGGGTTGGGCCGCGGCCAGAGACGATCCGCGCGATGGGCCTGAAGGATGAAGCCAAACGGCTCGCCGAAGTGGCTGGCGTTCCGGTCTTGCCGGGCTATCGCGGTGAGGCGCAGGATGTAAAAACGCTGGCGGGCGCGGCCATGGAGATCGGCTTTCCGCTCCTGATCAAGGCGATTGCGGGCGGCGGTGGTCGCGGCATTCGCGAAGTGGCCAAAGCGTCAGAGTTCAAGTCGCAGCTCGAAAGCGCGGTGCGCGAGGCGGAGGCGGCGTTTGGCGACGGGCGGGTTCTGCTCGAAAAACTGGTCAAGACGCCGCGCCATATTGAAGTGCAGGTGTTTGGCGACGCCAAGGGCAATACGGTTCACATGTTCGAGCGCGACTGTTCGCTGCAAAGGCGGCGGCAGAAAGTGGTCGAGGAAGCGCCGGCGCCGGGGATGGCGGAGGAGGTCCGCGCGGCGATGACGGGGGCGGCGGTGGCGCTGGCGAAATCGGTTGGCTATGAAGGTGCGGGTACGGTTGAATTTATTGTCGATGGCGATGCGCCGCTGACGGCGGATAATTTCTGGTTCCTCGAGATGAACACGCGGCTGCAGGTCGAGCATCCGGTCAGTGAGATGGTGACCGGCCTTGATTTTGTCGAGCTACAATTGATCGTCGCATCGGGTGAGGCGCTGCCCGTCAAGCAGAGCGATATTGGGTTGACCGGACATGCGATCGAAGCGCGGATTTGCGCGGAAGATCCGGCTGAAGGCTTCCGGCCCGGCGCGGGGTTGATCGAGGCGTTCGGACCAATGGACGAGATTGATGGCGAGCGATTGCGCTGGGAGACGGGGTTTGAGGCGGGCGACCGCGTGCCGCCAACCTATGATTCGATGATCGCGAAACTTGTCGTCTGGGGCGAGACGCGGGAGGTGGCTATTGCGGATATGGCGTCGGTGCTCGATCATACCCAGCTTATTGGTGTGCCGGGCAATGTCGGGTTTCTGGGTCGCTGCGTGCGCTCGGATATGTTTGCCGAGGGCAGCCATCATGTGAACGCGATTGCCGAGGCTGGTGATGCGCTCACCGTGCCGCCGGGCGCGCATGAATTGGCGTCTGTGCTCGCGGTCTGCGACATTCAGCTTGAGGATCAGGGCGGGGCGGACCCGTGGGGGCACAAGGATGGTTGGCGGCTCAATGCGAAGCCGCGCCAAATGGCCCCTGTGGCGGTGGGTGAGGATGCCGATGTGCTTGATCCGGATGCCTATCCGCTAGCCGATGATACGCCGGTTCCATTTGTCACCGTTCTGTCGGACCGGCGCTATGGGGTGACGACGGGCGGGGATTCGTCGTTGGTCGTTGTGCCCGATTTTGATGCACTGGCCGAGGCGCTGGGCGGAGGAGATAGCGTGCTTGCGCCAATGCCGGGCAAGATGATCTCGCTCTTGGTTGACGTAGGGGACGAGGTTGAAAAAGGGGCTGCTGTTGGTGTACTAGAAGCTATGAAGATGGAGCACACGCTTGTGGCACCACGTGGGGGTGTGATCTCGGAAATTCGCGTGGAATCAGGCGATCAAGTGGCAGAAGGCACGGAAATTGCACTGTTCGGGGAGGAATAGATTTTTTTGGGACTGTAGTTTTTGCAGTCCTGTCTGCATTCTCTAATTTGCGAACGCGGCATAAGTCCTTATGCCGGTTATGGGACAAGAAAATGTAGGGCATGGCATTTGTAGCGTTAAACGGGTTGATAGAATATCAAAGCGATGAAAAGTACGATTTTTACAGAAGCTCCAGAAGGAGTTGCGCAGGATTTTGGGTCTAAGCCACTAGCTTTCGGTCATAATCTTCACGAGCGCGAAATGTTCTCTGACGCAGGGTTAGAGCGTTTGCTCGATCGCTATCCGCGCGATGGCTTCAACATCTACACGATGAATGACAATCCGCACACGGGCAAACGTATCTTCCGGAAAGGCACAGCCGGAGACGCGAGCGGCGCGGAGATTCTACACGCAATCAAAGCCGGCCGGCTCTGGCTCAATTTACGCGCGGTCAATGACCATCTCGAAGACTATGACCAATTGTGCGACGAGATGTTTGGCGGGCTCGAAGATCTGGTGCCGGATTTGCGTACCCTGAGACGTGATTGCGGCGTCCTGATTTCGTCGCCCAATGCGCGGGTGTTCTATCACTTGGATATTCCGCTGGTGACCTTGTGGCAGTTGCGCGGTGAGAAGACGTTTTATGTCTATCCCAACGGGCAACCCTTTGCCAGTGACCGGCAGATCGAGGCCATCGTTCTGCGCGAAAAGGAAGAAGAGATCGACTATCAGGTCGGGTTTGAAGACCATGCGATACGCTATGATCTCAAGCCGGGCATGATGGTGAGCTGGCCGCAAAATGCACCGCACAGAATTGACAATACGGACAGTCTGAACGTGTCGCTGTCATGCGAGTTTCAGACAATGGCGTCGGTTGTGCGGGCAAATGCGCTTTACACGAACGGTGTCTTGCGCAGAAAGCTTGGCTTATCGCCCTCAATTGAAAAGAGCGGGACGGCGGGGCGGTACACGCGGGCCGGACTTGCGCGGGTGATCAAGGCGTTCAATTCGCGCAAAATGTTCGAGAAGAAGGTTCCGGTGACTTTTGTGGTCGATCCATCTGTGGAAACAGGGTATCGCGAATTTTCTGCCGTATGATTGCCTGATTTGCGTGGCAATTTAGCCTTATGGTTAACACTGGACTGTTTTTGTTGGGATTGATGTCCCTGCCTACGCCCGTCGAGGCGGCGCTTGCGGCGGCCGATACGCCCGGAACGGTGCGCGCGGCGTTTGATGTTGAACTAAAATCTGATGAGGCGGTGCGGGTGTTCTCCTATGATCCGCGCTTGCCGATGGATGCGGCTTGGACGCTGACATTTGCCGAGGGTGAAGACGCCTATCTTGATGAGCTTGCCGCGCATTGGGGCGCAGAGCTTGCGCCGGATGGACGATTGTTGCCCGATGATTTGCGGGCGAGCCTCGGGGAAGATTTGGAGATTGAGGATTTCGGTGCGGCGTGGCGGCTCGGCTTTGAGCATACGCCGTCGGCCAATGATGGCGAGTTTGATTTATGGGTCGGTGCGCGGGTTGAGGCGGCGGCATGGTTGTCGCCGGAGACGGGGCAGTTTTTGCGGATTGACTATCATTTGCCGCGCCCTGTGCGAGGGCCGGAGGGTGGCCGGATTTTGACCTATGAGCAAAGCTATTTTTTAGAGCCTGATCCGGTCTATGGTCTGTCGATGATCTCGGCGTTCAGCCTGTCATTTTCGGCAAAGGCTGGATGGAAAACGGTCCGGCAGAGCTATTCGATGCGGGTGCTCAAGCTTGAAGTGTTCTTCGCCACGCCCGATGACGAGACCATGTTTCTTGAGGCGCAGGCGGAACGCCGCATTGGCGGGCGGTCGGGAATCCAATAGGGTCTGAGCCATGACAGTCCACATGGTGAAACTCTGCGTTGGCGCGGAAAGCATTGACGACATGATTGCGTGGCAGACGCGGCAGATGAAGACGCTGCCCAATCCGATCCACAGGACGCGGGCGTT
>CALLCD010000131.1 GCA_938049795.1 uncultured Hyphomonadaceae bacterium
GCTACCAGGCCTATGCCGGACGCGGCGCATGGATCGGCACCGAGCTGGCGGGCACCCGCGTCAAACTCTCTGGTCAGGCCGTCACCGTCATCGAGGGCGTGTTCCGCCTTTAGCCTTTGCGCTTGTCGGCTTTCCCTGCGCCAGCCACACGCCGCTCAGGATCAGCCCGAACGCCAGCAGCGCATTCCAGCTTTGCACTTCGCGGAATAGCACAAAGCCCAGAATGGCCGACAAGATCGGCACCAGATACCCCGTCAGCGCCAAAAACGTCGCGCCCGCCCGTTGGACAATCATCATATAGAGAATGGACGCCAGCGCTGACGGCCCGATCCCGAGACCGATGACGCTCAAGACCGGCTTTGGCGTGAACACGACGGTCTTCCAATCCACCATGGCCAGCATCGGCAGCGACATCAACGCCCCAAGCGTCACAAAGCCTGACGCAAAAACGAATGGCTCGATTTTCGGCGCCGCACGCGCGATCAGCGTGGAACTTGCATAGAGCGTTGCCGCCACCAACAACAAAAACTGCGCCACAGTGCTGGCCGCACCGAAATTCTCATACGCATCCGGTCCAAGTAGCGCGACCACGCCCAAAAAGCCGACGCCAATCCCGAGCGCAATCCGCCGCGTCAGCCGCTCATCCCTGAACATGAAATTCGCGCCCAGCACGACAAAGATCGGCACCGCCGCCACATAAAGCGCAGCCAGACTGGACGCGACCGTTTTCTGCGCAATCGTGATCAGAAAGAACGGTCCCGTCATGCCGACAAAACCGACCGCGATCATAACACCCCAGCGCGTGCCGTCCGACAGGGGAGGGTAGCGCCGCCCCGTGGCCAGCAACACCGCATTCAGGATTACCGCCCCGATGATCAGCCGCGCGGGCACAATAACCCCCGCAGGCAGCCCCGCATCGCCAAAGGTCGCCCCACGCGTCAGCGCATAGGCCCCCGCCCATAACAGGCTGACGGCAATAAATAAGAGCCAGTCGGTCAAATCACGTTGCGTGTTCATCGCTGATGGCGTGGACCCGCTCGCCAGACGGGTCAAGCGCACGCATGGACATTCACCCAAAGGTTAACAGAAGCGCTCTTTTCGTTAACCAAGAGATCATTGCGTTAAGATCTTGTTAATATTAATAATTACCCACAAGACAAAGACGACGAGAACCGTCTGTTTCATAAAAATTCACATCAATTCGCAGGGGCGCGCACTATGAATCCATATTCGAGGTTTAACAAAGTATCGAACTTATTGGCCGCAGGGGTCATTGTTTCGATTGTGCTGGCCTTTGGCCTGCCAGGCTTCGAGCGCATCTCGAATCTGGCCAATGGCGACACCGGCCCAACGCTAATGGCCACGATTGGCGCGGGGATTGCGCTTCTGGTCGTTGGCTGGTTGGCGCTGACCGGAACCGTGTTCCCAATCCTCTTCCGCTTCCGCATCACTTCGCTGCGTCGTCTCATTCTCGGCAAATACTATATCGAGGGGACATGGCTACAGGCCGAGCGCGGAGCCGAGGAGCGCCGCATGTCCGTAATCGACATCCAGCCCGATGGCTATCGCTTCATCTTTTCCGGCTATGCCCTGAACGAAGAGCTTGAGATCGAAGCCAACACGCTGATCGAGTTCTCGCGTTTCGAATGGCCGTTCATGGTCTACAAATATCGCAACTCCCTGTCAGATGGCTCCGACGGAAAGCGCGAAGGCGTTGGCGAGATCCAGCTCGAAATGAACCAGGCTTCCGCGCGCCGCTATAATGGATTCCTTCAATATGTCCGCAGCGCCGAACGCCTCAAGATCGAAGGTGCTAAGCTGACCTCGCAGTCCGAAGTGCGCAGCCTGCGCCGGCTCGATGGCCGCCAGCGCGTGTTCGAGAAATACTGGAAACTCTTCTTCCACCGCGCCATGCGCCCGAGCATGGTCCACACCTATCCGGTCCGCGATGAAGCCCATCGCCGCGCCGTCTCTCAGCGCGAACAGGTCGCCGCACCAACACCAGAGCCGCGCCAAGCTGCTCCAGCCCCGATGCGCGAGCGCCGTAACCCGAACCGCCGTCCGGCAACCAGCGAAGGCCAAACGGTCGTTCCCCGCCGCCGCGCAACCGACTGGTCCTCCTCTGACACACGCGAAGACAGTGTCCGGATCAGAGTGCCCGCGCCTGACAGCAAAACCGGCACCGACGACCTCTACTAAATCTGAATAAACCTGTACTACACTTACAGCAGGTTTGCCCCTGGCGGCGTCCTCAGAAGAGGGCGCCGCTTTCGCGTTACAGATTAATCATTTGCGCCCGCGCTTTGTTTCTGTCATAGCGGCGGCGGGCCAGACATCCCCAACGATGTTCAGCCTATCTGTAAGGATAGGAGTAAAACAGATGACGACCACTCTTCCAAAGCCGGAGGTACGCCCTGCGTGCCCCAATTTCTCTTCCGGACCCACGGCCAAACGCCCCGGGTTCTCCCTCGCTCAATTACAAGACGCCGCCCTTGGCCGCTCGCACCGGTCCGCGCTTGGCAAGTCCAAGCTGAAACAGGCGATCGAGCGCACCAAAGAGCTTCTCGGCCTGCCCGAAGGCTACCGCGTGGCCATTGTGCCCGCGTCTGATACGGGCGCGGTGGAAATGTGCATGTGGTCCATGCTCGGCCAGCGTCCTGTCGATATTTTCGCATGGGAAAGCTTTGGCAAGGATTGGGTCACCGACGCGCTCGAACAGCTTACCGATATTGATGCCAGCGTCCATGTCGGCGATTATGGCGTGCTGCCGGACTTTGCCGCCGCGCGAGACGATGCCGACATTATCTTCACATGGAACGGCACCACGTCCGGCGTCCGCGTGCCGAACGCTGACTGGATCAAACCCAACCCCGACCGCGTCGTGATCTGCGACGCCACCTCGGCCGTGTTCGCCCAAGACATTGAGTGGGAAAAGCTCGATGTCGTGACTTATTCTTGGCAGAAAGTCCTCGGCGGGGAGGCGGCCCACGGCATGCTCATCCTCAGCCCGAACGCCGTCCGCCGCCTCGAAACCTACACCCCCAAGCGCGCCTTGCCGAAAATCTTCCGCATGACCAAAGGCGGCAAGCTCAACGAAGCCCTGTTCGAAGGCGCAACCATCAACACGCCGAGCCTTTTGTGTACCGAAGACTATCTCCAGGCGCTTGACTGGTGCGAGGCGCTTGGCGGCTGGCAAGCCCTCAAAGCCCGCTCAGACGAAAGCCTTGCTATCCTGACCAAATGGGAAGCGGCGACCGACTGGGTGGAATTTCTTTGCCCCGAAGAAAGCGTTCGGTCCAACACCGGCGTCACCTTCAAGATCGCAGACCCGCGTGTCGCATCCCTTGACGAGAAAGCCCAGCGCGCTTTCGTCAAAAAGATGATGGGCCTACTCGATGAACTTGGCGTCGCCTTCGATGCGGCCGGATACAACAAAGCCCCTCCAGGCCTACGTATCTGGTGCGGCGGCACCGTTGACCCCTCCGACGTGGCCAAGTTGACCCCATGGCTCGACTGGGCCTTCGCTGAAACTGTCGCAACTCTCTGATCAAATTTCATCACCTGCTCATCACAAGCAAAGCGCAGGCGCAATGTGCCCGAGCCGCAAGGCTAGGAGACGCACATGAGCAAAGGAAACCAAAATGCCCAAAGTCCTCATCGCTGACAAACTCAGCCCCGCCGCTGTCGAAATCTTCCACAATCGCGGCCTTGAAACCGAAACCCAAGTCGGCCTCTCCAAAGACGAACTGATCGACATCATCCCCGACTATGACGGCCTCGTCGTCCGTTCCGCCTGTAAGCCGGATGCAGATGTCATCGCCGCCGCCTCGAACCTGAAAGTCATTGGCCGCGCAGGCATCGGCGTGGATAATATCGACATCAAAGCCGCAACCGCCAAGGGCGTCGTCGTCATGAACACGCCGTTCGGCAACGCGATCACCACCGCCGAACATGCCATCGCCATGATGTTCGCCGCCGCCCGACAGATCCCTGCCGCCAATGCAGGCACACAAGCGGGCGACTGGCCGAAGAAAGCGTTCATGGGCACCGAGCTGTCCTACAAAACGCTTGGCCTGATTGGCTGCGGCAATATCGGCTCGCGCGTGGCCGAACGGGCGATGGGCCTGTCGATGAAAGTTGCTGCCTATGATCCGTTCCTGACCGAAGAGCGCGCCATCGAGCTCGGCGTCGAAAAGGTCGAACTTGACCAGATGCTCGCCCGTGCCGATGTGATCTCGCTACATGTGCCGTACACAGACCAGACCGCCAACATCTTGTCCGCAGACAATCTCGCAAAGACCAAAAAAGGCGTTATCATCGTCAATTGTGCGCGCGGCGGCCTGATCGACGAAGCCGCCCTGAAGGCTGGTCTCGAAAGCGGTTATATTTCCGCCGCCGCGCTTGACGTGTTCGCCGTCGAGCCCGCGAAAGAAAACCCGCTCTTCGACGCACCAAACTTCATCGCCACCCCGCATCTCGGCGCGGCCACAAATGAAGCGCAGGAAAATGTTGCCCTCCAAGTGGCCGAACAGATCAGCGACTATCTGCTCTCGGGCGCAGTCACCAATGCGCTCAACATGCCGTCGGTCACAGCAGAAGAAGCCCCGCGTCTGACCCCGTTCACAAAGCTTGCTGAAAAACTCGGCAACTTCGCCGGACAGATCACCGATTTCGGCTTTGACGAAGTGGTTATCGAATATGAGGGCGAAGTGTCAGAGCTCAATCGCAAACCGATCACCGCCGCCGCGCTCGCCGGTCTTCTGCGTCCAAGCCGAGGCGACGTAAACATGGTCTCCGCGCCGTCCATCCTCACCGAGAGCGGTATCAAACTGACCGAAACCAAGACCGAGGAAAGCCCGGTCTATGACAGCCTGATCCGCATCAAAGTGCTGACCCGCAAAACGACGAACAATCCCGATGGCGGCTGGCGTACGCTCGCAGGCACCGTGACCGCTGGCCGTCCGCGCATTGTCGAGGTCAAAGGCATGGCGCTCGAGGGCGACTTCTCGCCGGTCACGCTTTACGTCAACAATCTCGACAAGCCGGGCTTTATTGGCACGCTGGGCGCGATGCTCGGCGAGGCGGATGTCAATATCGCAACCTTCCATTTGGGTCGCACAGATGAAGGCGGCGAAGCCATTGCGCTCGTCGGGATTGACAGCGAGCCATCGGCCAATCTGCTGACGAAATTGCAGGACATGGAGCGCGTAAAATTTGCACGTGTCCTGAAGTTCTAGCGCCACACGCTCCGCGAAATGTGATCGGCCGGACCCTTGACCCGGGACGGATTTGGTTATCTCTGTCTAAGGATGACTTGTGTAAGATTTTTGGTCGCATCCATTTCGCTGGGCCTTGGTCCGGCACACGCCCTCGCTCAGCCCGAATTTTCCGACATCGTCGCCGAAGTCCGCTTTGGCATTCTGGCGCATAATGTCTCTGTAGGAATTAATCCCGGCAATGAAAATCAGGAAGCTGGCGAGAATATTCAAGCTGAGATTGTGTTCCGCACACCAAAGCGCTTGAAGTGGAAATACTTCTTCTCGCCAGAGCCCTATCTTGTCGGCTCGGTCAACACGGCTGGCAATACAAGCTTCGGCGGCGGCGGACTGTTATGGGACTTCCAGCTTGGTAAGAGGCAGCGTTGGGAGTTCGAAACGGGCATCGGGTATATCGTCCACAATGGCGCAATCGACATCCCGTTTCCCGGTCAGGGTGGCAATGCACAGAACGCCACTTTTGACGCCAACAATATCCTGTTTGGTTCGCGTGACTTGTTCCGCACCACGCTTGCGTTTAATCGGCATCTGGGCAAACACTGGGGCGTTCAGGTGATCTATGAACACTTGTCGCATGGCCAAATCCTCGGATCAGGTCGCAATCAGGGAAACGATTCTGTTGGCGCCAGAGCCTATTATCGGTTTGGACGCGCCGGACAATAAAGCGACAGAGCCGGTTGGGGGGCGAATATGACAGATGCGCACCTGAAGCGCCAAGTCCGGCTTGGCGGCGCGACCCTGCTCGGGCTTGGCTCCATCCTCGGCACGGGCGTCTTTGTCAGCCTCGGACTTGCGGTCGGCGTTGCGGGCAATTGGGCTATACTCGCGCTGGGACTGGCCACACTGCTGGCGACCCTGAACGCCCTGTCAAGCGCGCAACTGGCCGCAAACCACCCCGTCAGCGGCGGCACCTATGCCTATGGCTACCGCTATTTGCGCCCCGAGCTTGGCTTTGTCGCGGGACTGGCCTTTCTGCTCGCAAAATCCGCCAGCGCTGCGGCCGCCGCAATAGGTCTCGTCAGCTATCTCGCCGTCCTTGGCCGCTGGCAGGGTCTGCCGGTGAATGCTATGGCCGCCGGTGTCGTTGTGCTCATGACCTCGCTCGTCGCCCTAGGCCTCCGCCGCGCCAATCTCGTCAACACGCTGCTCGTCGGCACAACGCTCATCGCGCTCATCAGCCTGATCGTCAACGTTGCGATGACCGCGAGTGACACACCCGCCACACATCTGCACACTTGGCCCCCCATCGCCCCTCCAAACCTGTTCGAGGCGGCCGCGCTCCTTTTCGTTGCCTTTACCGGATATGGCCGCATCGCCACCCTCGGAGAGGAAGTCGTCGCCCCGCGCAAAACCATCCCCCGCGCCATTATCGCCACGCTGCTCGTCACCGGACTGCTCTATCTCGGCGTCCTCGCTAGCGGGCTGGCCGTGCTCGGGGAGGGCGGTTTTGCCCACCAAATGCAGACAAGCGTCGCGCCCCTGCAAGCCATCGCCGCAGCGCTAGACGCCCCCCGCTTAAAAGCCGTCCTCAGCCTCGCCGCGATCACCGCAATGGCCGGCGTACTGCTCAATCTCCTGCTCGGCCTCTCGCGCGTCGCTTTCGCTATGGGCCGTCAGGGCGACGCGCCCGCCATCCTCGCAAAGATCAACCCCCGAAGCGAACCACTGATCGCCACCTTGTGTGTCGGCGGCGGCATCGCCCTGATCGCGCTCTTCGGCGGGCTCGCAAACATCTGGAGCTTCAGCGCGTTCACCGTCCTGATCTACTACGCCATCACCAATCTCGCCGCCTTGCAACTCAGCGACGAGGAGCGGCTCTATCCGCGCTTCATCTCGTGGCTGGGCCTTGTCGGCTGTCTCGGGCTCTCGGTCTGGATCAGCCCACGCGCCATCCTCATCGGCAGCGCCATCCTGCTAGCAGGTCTCGGTCTGCGCGCAAGCCTCAAACGATAGACACACAAGGCGTTTCCTCAAGGGCGGTCTTGCATCGGCGCGGATTTCAGGACACGCTCTGCCAAACAAAATAGGGAGCAAGCCATGAGCAAGGGACATGTGATTGTGATCGGGGGCGGTCTGGGCGGACTGCTCGCTGCGATCAAACTCAAAGAAGCCGGATACGGGTTCACGCTGCTCGAACGCAACAAAGGCGTCGGCGGTACATGGCACGAAAACAAATATCCCGGCTGCTCGTGCGATGTGCCCGTCGCACTCTACGAATATTCTTTCGCGCCCTCTCTGGTCTGGAACAAGAGCTTCCCCATAGCCGACGAGGTCGAAGCCTACGCCAATGAGCTTGTCGCCCGCTATGATCTCTCTTCCGGTATCCGGCTCGAAGAGGGCGCAGAAGAAGCCGCCTGGGACGAGGCCGCCAAGCTCTGGCACGTGCGCACAAGCAAGGGCGAGACCCTCGAAGCCAAGGCCGTCATCGGCGCGCTCGGCCAACTCAACAAACCCCAATGGCCCGCAATAGAAGGCCTCGACACGTTCGAAGGCCCCGTCATGCACACCGCCCGCTGGGACCGTTCCGTACCTTTCGACAATAAACGCGTCGGCGTCATCGGCACCGGCGCCAGCGCTGTGCAACTCGTCCCGCCTATGGCCGCCACCGCCGAGCACCTGACCGTCTTCCAGCGCTCGCCAAACTATATCATCCCGCGCCCTGATCAGGCGATCACACCGGAAGACAAAGCCCTGTTCATGTCTGACCTGGAAAGTGCGGGCAAAATCGGTGCTCTAATGCGTGAGCTGACCTTTGCCGCCGCCGATCTGCAGACATGGAAAGCGTTCGAATGGACCCCCGAAGGCCGCGCCGCTCTGACACGGCGGGCAAAAGACCATATGGAAGCGACCATCACCGACCCCGAAATACGCAAAGCCCTGACGCCCGATTTCCCTGTCGGGTGCCGCCGCATCCTGATCTGTGACGATTATTACGAAGCCATTGTCCGCCCCAATGTCTCACTCGAGACCACCCATATTGCGCGCGTCTTGCCCGATGGCGTGGAACTCAAAGACGGCCGCACCGTCCCGCTCGACTTCATCGCGCTCGCCACCGGATTCAACACAACCGATTGGCGCTGGTCGGTTGATGTCAAAGGGCTTGGCGGCCAATATCTACATGAGGCATGGGCCAGTGTTCCCAAAGCCTATCTCGGCATCACGGTCACCGATTTCCCGAACTTTTTCATGATGTATGGCCCGAACACCAATCTCGGCCACAACTCCATCACCTCCATGATGGAAGCGCAAATCGGCTACGTCCTCAAAGCGCTCTCGGCGCTGGAAGAGAAAAGCGCCGCCAGCCTGATGCCCAAACGCGAGGCGCTCGAAGCGTTCAATCGAAAACTCCAGAGCGACCTCAAGAAAACGGTCTGGGGCGACGAGACATGCGGGGCGTCATGGTACAAAACCGATGAGGGCTATATCACCCAGAACTGGTCGGGCACTGTGCAAGCCTATCAGGCGGCGGTCAGCACGCTGAAGCCAGAGGATTATGAGTGGAATTAGGCCGGTCCGGCGCGTGGGCCAATTACGGAATATACGCCGTGTAGACAACTTCCGCCGCCGCATCGACCACCCCGTCTGAGAGATCAATATCGCCTGAATTGTAGCGATAGGTCAGATCAAACCGAACCGATTGCTGGGCAATCGTCCCGCGCACACGCGCCGTGCGGCGATTGCCAGAGAACACGTTGAACGGCGTCGTCATCGTCGACAGTCTACGGAAGTTCGCGCGAATACCGCCCGCCGCGCCACCCGTATGCGGAAACTGCGCTGCCGAGCCAAAAGCCAGCCCGTCATCACCGCTCTGGGTCACTCGCATCCGAACGCGCATCCGGCTGAAATCATCCGCCTCTGTTGTGCCAAGCGGTGTCGCGGTCGCATCAATAGAGAACGGCACATTCGAGGCGACATAAAAGCTCGTCTGCAATTCAGCGCGCCGCGTATTGATGTCGCTACCCGCGCGCAATTGGAACGCGCCAAATCCGTCAGCGGCGGTCAATACGCCGTCGCCGTCAAAATCCGTGGTAAAACCGCCGCCCGGAATATTCTGGACACGGAAGGGGACACCATTGTTCGCCCCCGCGCCACTCTCTGTTGCGTTCAGCGTGCCGGTGACAACGGTGTGGACATCGCCCGCGATCAAGTCTGCATCGCCCGAGGTCGCCGCCGTTGCGCCCGTGCCCGAATTGATCACAAAGTCCGAGACAATCGGCGCATTTGCGCTCGCGCCAAATCCGTCCGCGCCCCAGATGATCAGGACGCCAGGCTGACGCAGTCTCGGATTGTTCTCTGTTTGCGCATGCGCTGTTATGCCGAGCACAGACGCGCAAGCAAGCGCAAGGCCAGCACGCACGCACCGCAAAAACCGCGTATCAGAAAAGCCGTCTCTCTTCATGTCCGCCAGAATAGCGCGAAATCATGTAAGCAGTGTGTGTCCGCTGTGGTGAAATTTGCCTATCCGGTTAACCGAGTGAAAACCTTCAGGCAAACGGCCCCGCAAAGCTTTTCACATTCTCCCCCAAATGCGCGATATTATACCCGCCCTCGGTCAGGATCAGACAAGGAAGCCCGCTCGCCGCAATCAAACTGCCCATGGCGGCATAGTCGGTCGTGTCGATCTCGAAATGGCTGATCGGATCATCGCGAAACGTGTCCGCACCAAAGGGCACGGCCAGCAGATCCGGCTTAAAATCGAGAACTGTCTCGAGCGCGTTTTCAAGCTGGCCTTGATAGCCCGTCCAATCCGTCCCGCGCGGCATTGGCAAGTTCAGGTTTGCCCCTTGGCCGGCGCCGTCACCCGTCTCGTCAGCATGCCCCCAATAGAATGGATAATCGGTAGACGGATCAGCATGCAGCGACACGGTCAAAACGTCCCCGCGCTCATAGAAAATATCCTGCGTGCCATTGCCATGATGGTAATCCACATCAAGCACCGCGACACGCTGCGCACCATGACCGATCGCCGCCTGTGCCGCAATCGCCGCCGCGTTCAGATAGCAATATCCGCCCATATAGTCCCGTCCGGCATGATGGCCGGGCGGCCGGCAAAGCGCGAGGCTCGATGTCGCCCCGCCCAATATCTCCACCATGCCCGACAGCGCCGTCTGAGCCGTCCAGTAAGCGGCCGTCCAGGTCCGCTCGGCAATCGGCGTGCCGCAGTCAAACGCATACCGGCCAAGCTGCGCATCTATCCGCGACAGATCAAGCGCCCGCCGCCGCCGCACCGGAAACGCATAAGGAAACGCGTCCCCCTTACGCCCGGCCTCTTTCCACGCCGCATGGGCTGATTGCAGGAACTCCACATAGTCCGCATCGTGCACCGCAAGGATCGGGTCGAGCCCATAATCCGTACTCTCGATCAGCGACCCAAACGCGCCGCGCAGCGCATCAAACCGCTCCGACTTTTCGGCATAAGGCACCATTTCGCCATTATGCAATTCATGTGTCGGCGTATGCGCGCGCTGGTTCGGATGCGAGAATATTTTCATCCGCCACTCCTAACATCCCGCCTGTTGGAGCGCAAAGCAGGCAGGGGCGAGGCGGCACAGCCAAAACAAACCTCTCCAAATATTTGGAAAATAGTAAGGCGCTTCCTATATAGTCATACTACAGGGCGACGCGCGGGGGGCGCTAATATGGAAAAACCGGACGAATTTTCCGAAAAGGACTGGGCGTCAATCACCGCCATTGTGACGGCAGGCGGTATCGGCCGGATTTTCGGCGCACTTGCTGCCATCATTGCTGTGATCTGTCTTCTGTTCGGAGCAGTCGTCAAGGCCGCGATCCTCGGCATATTTGCGTACTGTACGTTCACGATGAGATGGGATCTCCCCGCATCGACCGAGAAGAAAGTCGATGACTACCTCCGCCACCAGACAGATGACTGATGGACCAGCACGTAGGTAAGGCGCAACGCGTCTACTCCGCTGCGACGGCCCCAGCGCCCCCGCGCGCCCAGGTCTCGATATGCTCCAGCGCACGGATCGCCTGCACCGCCTTCTTCGCGCGCCCTTTAGCTTTGCCCCGCAACCGCTTACCTTCCTCATCCTTCGTCGGAACCGCTTCCGGCTCAGGCGCCGGGAACAGACCGAAATTGATGTTCATCGGCTGGAACGTCTTACCGGCCAGCAAATGCCCGCCCGTAATATGCCCGATCAAAGCCCCAAGCGCAGTGGTCGGCGGCGGCGGCGCAAGGCTCTGGCCCAACCGTTCGGCCGCTGCAAACCGTCCCGCCAGCAATCCCATCGCTGCGCTTTCGACATAACCCTCAACGCCGGTCACTTGCCCGGCAAAGCGCAAACGCGGCATGGATTTGAGCCGGAGCTGCTCATCCAGCAATTTCGGCGAGTTCAGAAATGTGTTGCGGTGAATGCCCCCAAGCCGCGCAAAGGTCGCGTGCTCGAGCCCCGGGATCATCCGGAAAATCTCCGTCTGCGCCCCATATTTCAGCTTGGTCTGGAAGCCGACCATATTCCATAGCGTCCCCAGCGCATTGTCCTGACGCAACTGCACAATCGCATGCGACTTCACCTCCGGCGAGCGCGGATTGGTCAGCCCAACCGGCTTCATCGGACCAAAGCGTAGCGTCTCGCGCCCGCGCTCGGCCATCACCTCAATCGGCAGACAACCCTCGAAATACGGCGTGTCCTTCTCCCAATCCTTGAACTCTGTCTTGTCGCCCGCAATCAGCGCTTCAATAAAGGCATTGTATTGCGCCTCATCCATCGGGCAGTTGATATAGGCATCAATCTCCCCGCCCGGCCCGGGCTTGTCATAGCGCGACTGCCGCCACGCAATATCCATATTTACCGTCTCGACATTCACAATCGGCGCAATCGCATCAAAAAACGCCAGATCTTCCTCGCCCGTATGCGCGCGGATTGCCTCGGCCAGCGCAATTGATGTCAGCGGCCCCGTCGCAACAATCACGCTGTCCCAGTCTTCCGGCGGGATCGCGTCAATCTCCTCGCGCAAAATCGTAATCAGCGGATGGGCCGACAGCGCCTCGGTCACCGATTGCGAGAACCCATCTCGATCCACCGCCAGCGCGCTACCGGCAGGAACCTTGTGCCGCTCAGCATGCGCCATGATCAGCCCGTCACACCGGCGCATTTCCTCATGCAAGACGCCCACAGCGTTTGACGTATGATCATCCGAGCGGAACGAGTTCGAACAGACAAGCTCGGCCAGACCATCGGTCTGATGCGCCTCGGTCGGGCGCACACCGCGCATTTCGTGCAGGATAACCGGCACACCCGCGCGCGCAATCTGCCAGGCCGCTTCCGAACCGGCCATGCCGCCGCCAATGATATGTACAGGAGTGATGCTCATGGCCCAGCAGATGCGGCGTGCGGGCGCACACGTCAAGCCTTGCAAGCGGCATTTCAATATGCCGATACTGGTGGCCGCAACTGGAAATAGGGCAGGGCATGACCACAAAGCTCAATATGAAACAGCTGTTCGCAGACGCGTTCGGCTTCTTGCGCACGCAAACGGTGGGCCTCTTGCCGCTTCTGGCGCTCGCGATTGTCGCTATTTTCATTGCCGAATACGTCACAACCCGTGCGCTGTCCCCGTCAGTAAGCGCTATCATTGTGTTGATCATCGAATTTATCGGCGTCGCGGCTGTCAGCGTCATCGCGTACCGGCGAGGGCTGGGCGTAGGCGGGACACGGGGTCTGTTCCCCGTCACCTTAACGCTCTGTCTTGCGCACCTGTTGGTTGCGGTGCTTTTCGGCATTCTCGGCACATTGCTTTTTGTCCTCTTGGCACTGTTTGCCGGCATTCTCATCGGCGCGGATGACGTTGACCTGACCGTGTCGCTGACCTCCGCAGAAGACTTGTATGCGCTTGTATCGACGGTCAGCCCGCCAGTGCAGATCATTCTCGGCGCGCTGCTTGTCCTCGCGCTTGCGGCTGTGATCTGGATGCTGATGCGGCTCGTCCTTTTCGGTATTGCAACCGCCGTCCATGAGCGCGTCATGATTTTTCGTACCTGGGGCTGGACGAAAGGCCATGCGCTGCGAATCTTGGTGTTTGGTGTCGTGTTCGTGGTGCCTGCGGTGACCTTTGTGGCTCTGGCCGAAGCGACCTATACGACTGACCCGGGTGAGATCACAGGCAAGCTTGGCGGCATGGCAGCTTACACCATCTTCACAACAGTCAATCTTCTCCTTGGCAATGCCGCCAGTGTCGCGCTCTACAAGCAATTGGCACCCATGCGCGTGGACTATGAGGACACGTTCGGCTGACCGGCGCCTGACCCGTCTGCACAAGGCGCTAGCCACATCCTCTATTCGAAAATAGCGTCGAAGCCACAACATTTCGGGGGAGATGAACCATGCTCGATTTCAAATTTTCAAACGCGCTGCTGCACTATGGGCGCTCGGATGCGCCAAAAGGCTTCTTCTGGAAATATGGCCTGAGCTATGTCCTCGCCGGCATTTTCATGGGCGGTGTCACGCTGGTCATGATGCGGCCGATGATCGAGGTTTACATCGAGATGTTCACGCTCCTCGACGACAACGGAGGCGTGGCGAACGAAGAAGCGATCAACGCTCTGTTCATGGAACGGATGGACAGTTTTTCCCGTTCGAGCCTGTTGATGTTTGTCGTCCTGTTGCCGCTATCTTTGGGGCTTTGGGCCATGTTCGAAGCAAGCCTGCAACGTCATTATATCCGCAAAGAAAGCTTCCGGCTGAGGTTTGGCAATGATGAGGGACGGTTGATGGCCGTAGGCCTCGTTGTCGGCCTTCTCTTTGTTGTGGCCATGTTTGCCAGCATGATCCCTATGGGCGTTATTGTTGGGATCGCAGCGTCTTCGGGCAGCCCAATGGCAGCCATTATCGGCATGATTGCAGGGTATGGCATCATGCTCGTCGCGATGCTTTGGTATGCCGCGCGCATATCGGCCGCCTCGGCGCTGACAATCCGCGATGAGAAGGTCCGCATTTTCGAATCGTTTCGGGTCACCAAGGGACGCACCTTACCCATTATGGGCGTCCTGCTGATTATCTGGGTCGTCTATTACATTGTGCAGACGATTATCTATGCCAGCGGCATTTTCGCTGTCATCGCACAAATTGCCGATCTGGTGACCAGCGATGCGCCCGAAAGCGGCGAGATCATGGCACAATTGCAAACGCCCGCTGTGGTCGGAACCATTGCTGCCTTTACTGCCGTGCTGATGTTTACCTATGGTTTGACCTTAATCTTCCTCGGTGGCCCCGGCGCGCTGGCCGTTCTGAACGATCCCGACAACCCTCACGGCCAGAACGATCCGGCGGAAATCTTTAGGTAGACGGGTAAGCCCGCTCGTCTATTTCCGATAAGCCAGCGGCAGGTCACCGTCCTCAAGGGACAGATACCGGTCCCGCAGCAATGTCTGACGGCTCTCGAGCGATTGCACTTCGCCATCGATCAGAACATGGCTTGGCGCAGATGTGATCTCCAGCGGATCGCCATCCCACACCACAACATCGCCCGCCGCGCCAGAGCGTAATCTGCCAAGCGTCGTCTGCCCGAAAATGTCCGCCGGGATCGACGTGATCGCGTGCATCGCATCGGCATGGCTGACCCCGTTGGCCACCGCATTGCCTGCGTTTTGCAAGATCAGCCGCGTCTGGTGCGCGCTCGAATCAAGCTGCGCGAACGCCGTCGTCACGCCCGCATCAATCAGCCGCTGCGCATTTTTCGAGGTTGCGCCAAGCCGTTCGAAACTTGCCGGCAAATTGTCAAACGGGTCAATAATCACCGGCACATCCGCCGCGGCCAATTCGTCCGCCACAAGCCAGCCCTCCGCCGCGCCCACAATCGCAACATCCAGCTCGGCATAGTCCGGCAATATCCCCAGAAGCCGCCTGATATCGCTCGCCCGATGGACCTGCACCAGCAGCAATTGCTGACCGCGCACCACCGGCGCCAGCGCTTCGGCATCCACCCGATTGAGCGCTGCGCCCTCAGGGCCTGTAACATAGCGTCCAGTATAATTCTGCGCGTCATCAAGCGCCGCCCGCAACGTCGCCCACGCCGCAGGCCGCGATCCGCCCGAAAGCCCCGATCCGCCTTCACCAAGCGTGATCAGTTGGAAGACATTCTCCCGCAGGATCGACCCCGCATCCCCCGACGTGTCGGCAATAAAACCGCTCCCGGCAAACATCCGGTTGCCATTGGATGGGGCCACCGCCATCCGCGTAATGCCTTCGATACGGGTGATATCAATCGTCGTTGAGGCGGGGTTGAACCCATCCGCCGCGTTCAGCGCTGCCGAATACTTGCTTTCCACTGCGGCCGTGTCGTTCGTCGCCGCTTCCGCGCCCACTTCGACAAGCCCCGTGCGCGCAAAGGGTGCAAAAATCCCGGGCGTCACCCAGCCGCCAGCCGCATCAATCACCGTCGCATTCGACGGCACCGACAGCCGCGCATCCCCGACGGCGACAATCTTGTCGTCCACAATCAGCACAACACCATTTTCAATCGCCGCATCCTGCGTTCCGGTCCAGACCGTCCCGCCCGTGATCGCAATCGTATCGGCCAGCGCAGGGGAGGCGAGCATCATCGCCGACAGCGCGACGCCAGTAAGAGCTTTACGGATCATTTGCGATCTCCTTGTCCGGGTTGGCCGAGTTCGAAATCCGTCACCGGCAAGAGGCTGTCATCGGTAAGGTCGAAGAACAATGCACCATCAATATAGACCTGCTCGGCCTTGGTGAACACGCTGAACGGATCGCCCGTCCAGATCACAACATCCGCCGCTTTGCCGATTTCCAGCGAGCCGGTCTCCTCAAAAATCCCGAGCGAGCGGGCCGGATTGGCCGACAGCCAGCTCCACGCATCCGCTTGCGAAATATCGAGCCCCGCACGGCGACCATCAGACCAGGCTTTCGCAGCTTCCTGATTGAGCCGCTGAATGCCCACCTCACTATCGGAATGCACAATCGCGCACGCGCCCGCCTGATGCACCATTGGCAAGTTCTCGCGCACGCCGTCATAAGCTTCCATTTTGAAGCCCCACCAGTCCGCCCAGATCGACGCACATGTGTCCGCCTCGGCCAGCCGGTCCGCAATCTTGTAAGCTTCGACCCCATGATGGAAGGAGGTCACCTTATAGCCAAACTCCTCGGCCATATCGAGCACCTGCACCATCTCGTCAGCACGGTAGCAATGCATATGCACCAGAATGTCTCCGGCCAGCACACCCGCCAGCGTGTCCATCTCCAAATCACGGCTCGGCGGATCGCCACCTTCCTCGGCAAACTTGTCCCATTTGCGCTTATATTCGACCGCGTTCGCCCAAGTCTGCCGGTAGCCCGCAAAATTCCCCATGCGAGAACCGGGCGCCTGTCCGCGTCCGCCATAAACCCGTTTCGGA
The DNA here is from genome assembly GCA_938049795.1 of uncultured Hyphomonadaceae bacterium. Lineage (GTDB taxonomy): Bacteria > Pseudomonadota > Alphaproteobacteria > Caulobacterales > Hyphomonadaceae > CALLCD01. Next base: position 16,651 of record CALLCD010000131.1, read on the forward strand.
TTCTCCCCACACGCCATTTTCAGCGTGTAAGGCGCATCCGGAAACTTCATATCCTGCACCGTCCGCCCCAGCACATTTTTCAGGATCACCCCGCGCCCGCCAAAGAGATTGGCCGAGCCAGGCAGCACTTGCATACTCGTAATTCCGCCCGCCAGCGCCCGCGTAAAGCCCGGGTCTTGCGGCCAGATCCCATGCTCGGCCCAAACCTCCGCCGTCACCGGCGCCGTCACCTCATTGCCATCCGCATGTGCATTGACACCTGGCGAGGCGTAAACCCCCAAATGCGAGTGATTGTCGATAATGCCAGGGGTCACCCATTTCCCGCGCGCATCAATCCGCCTCGCGCCATCAGGAGCCTCAATATCCGCACCCACCGCCGCAATGCGTCCATCCTCAAGCAGAACCGAACCGTTTTCGATCAAATTGCCAACCCCGTCGAGCACGGTCGCATTGGTGATAAACACCGTCTCTGAAGGGCGCGGCGTATAGGTCGAAGGGTAGGGATCGCGATCAATCCCCGCGCGCTCTTCGCCAGAACTGTCCTTGTCTCCACCCCCACAAGCCACAAGTGCCAGCGCGCAGAGTGCCAAAAGGCTATTTTGTCTTACCATGTCCCACCATCCAAAATTATCACCGACTCTCGAGCAATAAGAGATAAAAACCACCCAAAGCGCAAGCGACAAATCAAAACCCGAACCTATCACCTTTCCGTTTTCGCATTTGCCTTGTAACAAGCGAACTGCAATAGCGATGTGCATATTCAACCAGTTTGGAGACCTTTATGTCGGGATCAGATGTCTACACCCCCCCAAAAGTCTGGACATGGGACAGCGAGAGCGGCGGCCGCTTTGCTGCGATCAACCGTCCGATCTCCGGAGCAACCCACGAAAAAGAGCTTCCCGTCGGCAAACACCCATTGCAACTCTATTCGCTCGCCACCCCCAACGGCGTCAAAATCACGCTCATGCTCGAGGAGCTTCTCGCCCTCGGCCATTCCGGCGCAGAATATGATGCATGGTTCATCAATATTGGTGACGGCCCACAATTCGGCAGCGGCTATGTCGAGCTGAACCCGAACTCCAAAATCCCCGTGCTGGCAGACCATTCCATCGGCGATGCGCCCCAGCGCGTTTTCGAATCCGGCTCCATCCTGTTCTACTTGGCCGAAAAGTTCGGCGTCTTCCTGCCCGCTGATCTCAAAGCCCGCACCGAAACAATGAACTGGCTGATGTGGCAAATGGGCTCTGCGCCCTATCTCGGCGGCGGCTTCGGCCA
>CALLCD010000132.1 GCA_938049795.1 uncultured Hyphomonadaceae bacterium
GGCAAAACCGAAGTCTCCCGCCGTCTCGCCCGCCTGGCCAATGCGCCTTTCCTCAAAGTCGAAGCCACCAAATTCACCGAGGTCGGCTATGTCGGCCGCGACGTCGAACAAATCGTCCGCGATCTCGTCGAAGCCGCCATCGGCACCGTGCGCGAGGCCAAACGCACAGCCGTCGCCGAACAGGCCCGCACCGCCGCCGAAGACCGCTTACTCGACGCGCTTGTCGGCGATGAAGCCCAAAACTCGACCCGCGAAGTCTTCCGCCGCAAATTGCGCGACGGCGAAATTGACGACAAACCCGTAGACATCGAACTCGCCGAAACCGGCGGCCCGCAAATGATGGACCTTGGCGGCATGGGCGGCGGCCAGATGGGCATGATCAATCTCGGCGACATGCTCGGCAAAGCGATGGGCGGCCGCACCAAACGCGTGCGCACCACCGTCGCCGAAGCCTATCAGCCCCTCATCGCCGAAGAAGCCGACAAATTGCTCGACGAAGACGCCATCATCCGCGAAGCCGTCCGCGCCACCGAAGAAGACGGCATTGTCTTCCTCGACGAGATCGACAAAGTCGCCGCCAAATCGGGCCGGGGCGGGGCCGATGTCAGCCGCGAAGGCGTCCAGCGCGATCTCCTGCCGCTGATCGAAGGCACGACTGTCTCCACCAAGCGCGGACCAGTCAAGACAGACCACATCCTGTTCATCGCCTCCGGCGCCTTCCACGTCTCCAAACCCTCAGACCTCCTGCCCGAACTGCAAGGCCGCTTACCCATCCGCGTCGAGCTAGACGCGCTCACCCGCGACGATATGCGCCGCATTCTGGTCGAGCCCGAAGCCAGTCTGATCAAGCAACACGAAGCCCTGATGGCCGCTGAAAACGTCACCCTCACCTTCGACGAAAGCGCCATCGACCGGCTCGCGGATCTCGCCGTCCAGGTCAATGACACGGTCGAAAACATCGGCGCGCGCCGCCTCCAAACCGTCCTCGAACGCCTCCTCGACGACATCTCCTTCGACGCCTCGGAAAAAAGCGGCGACACCATCACCATAGACGCCGCCTACGTAGACACCCACCTCGCCGACCTCGTAGGCAACACCGACCTCTCCAAATTCATCCTCTAGCTGGGGGAGGGAGGCGGTGCGTCTTCCCGCGACTTGATCGCGGGATCCATCTCGGAACGAAGCGGCCAGAGAGGAGCCGCACATTCGCCCAGCATAAACAGTGCACCCTCAAAATAGACTCGCCAAGAAACCGGCGACACAAAATCTGGTTTTGGCCATGGAGGAACGGGCAACCCAGCGTCTTACTTGGGGCGAGAAAAGGACGCTTGCTTAGACAAAAGCGGTGGCGCTTGAGCCTCTTAGTCCACTTGCTTTGCGTGACCAAGTGCGGCCGGTGTCCGATGAAACATGGACATTTCCCGCTTGATCTATGATTGCCGCATTAGCGCCGCTTGCCGTCATGCAGGCTGTATCGACGACGCCAGAAGTCCATCGGGGGAAACCACCTCCAACAGGCACAAATGGTTCGCCTCCATCCAGTGACCGCCGGTAAACTGCTCCCTTCTCAGAAAAAGGATGCTCAGAGGCCGATACAAATACCTCAGCGCCGATAAAGGCAACCGCCAGGCAGTGAGGCTCGTGAAGCCCTTCCGTTTCAATAGCCCAGTTTTCGCCTGCGTCATGGGAAATGTACAAACCGACAGCCGATGCTGCTGCGACAACATTTGGGTGCACATTCGAACAGGCCACTTCATGGACATCAGTTTCTATGTCTATCGTCGGGTGCCACGAGACGCCTCGATCCGTCGACCTTGGTATTCCACCGACATGGACATTTGCAAACAGAGCCGAACCATCGCCTGCCGCACTCATGGAGCGGACGCCGAGCGGTGGCCCTACTACTTTGCCGTCAACAATCGCAGTGCCTGCATACCAACTTTCGCGACCACGAACATGCTCGAAGCTGTTAACAACCTCAAGACGTCCATCAACAAGGCGCATCATTCCAGCGTTATCATCGGTTCCAACAAAAATTTCATCCTGCGAGATTACGCAGACAGACAACTCGATGTCAGATCGGATCAGTTCATTCCAAGTACCATCACTAGATCTTCGGCTAATTATATTACTGTCTAATATGGCGATCACGGAGCCATTATCTGCCGTGGTCAGACCTCGAACGCCATGTCCGGCCATTTCATGTGAGGTCTTGTCTCCATCGAAGACATAGAGTCCATCACGCCAAGTTGAGATTAGTAGTTGCATTTCATGAATGTAGCACGATCTTCACCGAGCCGAAAACGGGAACTATACCAGCGTCCGTTCTTAGGCGCTTGAAGCCCCGTCAGCTCTCCCCCTCAAACATCCCAATCCACAATTTCGACCCCGTTCGCCGGTGCCTGTCGCCGCAGGGGCGGGTTCGGGTTGACGGCCACGCCCTTGTCCGCCCACACAAGACAGGGCAGGTCGGTGACATGATCGGAGTAAAAGCTGATCGGTCCCGCCGGCCGGACGCCCTCAAAATACGCCTCCACACGGCGCAATTTCTCCTCGCCATAACAGTTCTCGCCATCAAGCGGCGCGAGCAGGCGGTCCTCCGCGTCCCATTGCAAATTCGTACTGATATAGCCGTCAAACCCGAGCGCCTCGGCCATAGGCGCAACGATCAGATCCACCGCCGCGCTTGCAATAATCAGCCGGTCGCCTGCCGCCCGATGCGCCTCGATCACCCCGCGCGCCTGTTTGCGTAAGCCTCGAGCCACATCCCGTTCGACAAAGCCCCGCGCCAGCGCCTCAAGCTCGCCCCGTCCGCGCCCTTCAAGATAAAGCTCGATGGAGCGCTCTTTCACCGACGCACGGTTCGCAAACCCAGCCTTGTATTTGAGCGCCTGCACACCGGCGAGCGGCAGCTTCCCCCAAAATCCGAGCCCCCCGCCCGTCGCATAGCGCACAAACCGGCTCCATGTGCCTTGGCGTGTGATGGTTTTGTCGAGGTCAAAAAGGGCAGTGCCAGCCATAAGGGGTCCAATCAGAGCGTCGTCTTCTGCTTATCGAGTGCAACCTGTTCGGACAAGGTGCGCTGGGTAATCGCCACCGCCACGATCAGCGCCAAACTGTCCCCGATCACAAACGCCCAGCCCGGCCCGTCCGTGCCCATCACCCGCGCGAGCACCACAAACAGAACCAGCAAAACACTGACCCCGCTCGCCCTTGCAATCAGCGCCCGGCCCGGTCGCCCCGCTGCATAAAGCGTCGGCAGTAAGGGCGCATAAGCCGCCGAAATCGCCGCCGCGAGCAATAGGAACAAAGCCAGCGGCGCGCTCGGCCCATAATCCTTACGCATCAAATAGGACAGAACATCCGGCCCGAACGCCGCCACCAGTCCGCCCACAACCAGCGCAATCGCCACCATTATCCCGCCCGTGCGCAGAATAAGCGGCCAGATCTTGTGCGTCTGTCCCGCTTCGACCATTTTCGCAAGTTCGGGATAGATCACCTCGTCAAGCTGCTGCGTCCCGCGCACCAGAACGCTGGCAATCTGGTGAGCAATCTTGAACACCGCCGCAAAGGCAGGCCCAAGCACCCCGCCCGCAAGCAGCACTGGCAATTCCTGTTTGGCCACCGCAATCGAGGCATCAATATTCGCAAGCCAGCAAAACGACCACAGCCCCGTCTCCGGCGCTTTCAAAGTCGGCCATTTCGAAAACAACCCCTCGCGCAACCCCCGCGCCTTGAGCTGCCACAGCGCCAGCCCCCATAGCGAGACATAATCGACCAGCGCCGACACCGCCCAGACCAGCGCAAAGCTCGCAAAACTTGCCCCCGTCTGCATCACAATCAGCACACCAATAAGGCGGCTCGCCGGCATCACCAGCGACTGCATCGCCAGCAGGTCAAACCGGTCTAGCAGCCGCAACACCCCAAGCGAGCTCGACCTGAGCCGCAGAGCAATCAACAGACAATACGCCAGCGCAATCGGCAAATACGCACTCTCAAGCTGGAGCAACCCATGCCCGACCCACAAAAACCCCGCCGCCACAACACTCCCCGCAAGCGCCGTGACGATATCGAGCCCCAGCGTAAACCGAAGCAATCGGTGCAAGCTGGGCGTGTCCCCCGCCGCCAGATGCGGCACGCCAAACCGGATCAGCGCCTGCCACGATTTGAACGTGCCAAGCTCTGCGGCGAGCAACATAAAGGCATGCAAGATAAACAAGGCCCCAAGTTCCGCCGGGGGCAGGGCGCGCGTCGCCAGCACCATAACCAGCAGATTGAACACCGCCCCGCCGCCCTTGCCGATAAACATCAGTCCGGTATTGGCGGCGATGCGCTCTCCGGTCTCCTTGGTCAGCTTGTCGGACATAAAGTTAAGCGGCTTTGGCGAGGATCGACGAGACCAGCGCCAGATCGGCCGGCTTGTCCACATCAATCGCCGCCTCCGCCGTCGGAATGATCACGGGGCTCACCTTCGCCCTGATCCGCCGGGAGCCAAACGCAAACACCTCTTCCAGATCAAGCCGTCCGAGCAGCATCCGCGCCAGCGTGCCAAGGCTCAAATGTCTGGCAAGCTTCCAAGGCTTTTTCCGGTCCTCGCCGACATCTTGCCAGAACGCGACGGCGCTTTGGCCAAGCGGTGTGCGCACCAGAAACAGATTACACCCCGAATACCCCTCCCGCCCAAACGGTAAATAGGTCCGCTTGGTCTGCGGATAGGCTTGCGAGATCACCGTCCGCGTCGCCAGCCCCACGGCAAAATCGCAATCGCGCGCTTCGGCCCCGTCAAGCAAACACGTCACCATCGAAGGGGTCAGAAGGGGATGGTCGCACGTCGTCACCAGCAGCGGCGTCTCGGCCCCCGCCTTAAGCGTTGCCAGCACCGCCTCCGCCGGACCATCGCCCACGCCCGCCGGTCTGATCCGGCCAATAAACTCCTGAAGATCGGCAGGCGCATTGACCGCCAGCTCCCCCGGGCACAGCCCGCTCATCCAGACATCACCTTCAAGCGCCGGAGAATCCCGCAAAGTGCGCAACATGTGATCAATCATCCGGATCCCGTGCAAAGGCACCAGCGCTTTCGAACTGACATCCGCTTCAAGACAAAGCGGACAATCTTCTCGGCGCGAGCCAGCAAGGATCAGGACGGAGGTCACAGCGGCGTTAGTCCCTCATAGCGATTTTTTATATAGACGATACTTTTTGTAAATTGCAGCTGACGACAATTCAATCATATTCTGCACGTCCACATTGTCTTCGAGGATCCAGCTCAGCTCGACATCCTCCACCCCACGCGGACGCATCGCCGCATAGCACGTCTCGAACAAGGCCAGCATCAACGCGCTGCCCGACCGCTTCTTCTGGATCTCCTGCCGGATCCCGTTCAGTGGCACCCGCGCCGATTTGACCCCGGACACTTTGAGCCGCCATAACAGCTTCGCCCAGCCAAACGGAAACAACCGCCCGTCAAGATCACGGATCGCCTCGTTCAGATTGGGCAGCATCAGGATAAATCCCTTCGCCTCGCCATCCACTTCGCCAAACCAGAACCCCGCCGGATCAATCAGGATTTTCATCTCCTTGGCCATGTGCTGAACCTGCGTATCGGAATAGGGCACAAAATTATAATTGTTCGCCCAGGCATCATTAAAGATGTTCATCGCCAGCGCGATCTCTTCTTCGAACTTGCCCTTACGCATCGGCCTGATGTTCAGCCGCGAGGATTTCTCCACATAGTCCTGCATCTTCGTCACAATCGGCGGGCGCGGATACCCTTCATGCGTGTTGCCCAGAAACGCGAACGTATCGACCGCCTTGCCATAGCCCAGCCCATCCATTGTGCGCGGATAATCCGGCCGGCCATGCGGCATCAGCATCATTTGCGGCGTCTCGAACCCTTCAGTCAGCATGCCGCATTCCTCATTGACCGAGAAATTGAACGGCCCGCCAATATGCGCCATCCCCTTACCGCGCAGCCAATCTTCGGCCTGTTTGAGCAGCGCCCCTTGCGCGTCTGGATACGCCTTGTCCGTATCGAGAAACCCGAAATGCCCCGTTGCGTCCTTGTGAACTTCCAAATGGAAGCGGTTCACAAAGCTTGCAATCCGCCCGACCACGCGCTCGCCAGCTTTCGCCAGCCAATACGCCACATCGAGGTGATCGAGCCCGTGATTCTTCTTCGGATCAAACTGGTCCTTCTGCATCATCCGCAGCGGTGGCCGCCAGCCCGGCTCCCCGCGATAAAGCCGATAGGGCAGCTCCGCAAATGCCTTCATATCCGCAGCACGTGTCGCCTGCACAATTGTGATGGTCATGACCCAAGCGCCTCCCCGCGCAGGCTCTGGCGTGATTAGGCAGACCCCGTCTGTCCGCGCGGGGTCGGACCATCATCGGCCCGCTCCGCCTCGAGCGTCGCCTTGCGCACCCACGGATACCGGCTCGCCACCTCATCCGTATAGCCCAGATTACGCGCCGTCGCGCTGCGTCCACGCTCGGTCGCATCTTTATAATAAGAGCCAAGCAAAGCATCGAGCCAGAAACTCGTAATCGAATAATTACCCCGCTCATCATGATAATGATGCAGCAGATGCGCGCGCTTCACAAAAGCCAGAAAGCGCGATTTCGGCATAAAGCCCAAATGCTGGATGCAGTGGACATATTCATAAAACATCGTCATAAAAATGCCCGACGCAATCGCCAGCGCCGCCCCGCCAGGGCCTGCAATCAGAAACCCGATCGGCCCGTAAATCAACCCAATCGGCGGCAACGTCGTATGCAGTCCGCCAAACAGGACCGACAGCTCGTTTGGCCGCTGATGATGATCATAATGGGTCCGCTTCCACAGCTTCGCCGTCACTTTGAACCGCATCAAAAGCGTTGAATGCAGGATAAATCTGTGCGTAATATACCAGACCACCGGATGCCCGATAAACGGAACAGCAAACGCCGCCAGCAGCCACAGCGCCGACCCGCCCAGATACAGCGTTGTCGCAAACCCTGTCAGCATCAGCGCCAGATAGACCTGCACACCCGGATAGGTGAAATACGCCGTATTCAGCTCGCGAATGCCCATGCGATTGAGCAAATGCTGCTGACTTTTCCAGGATTTCATACTCATGAACATGGCAGGGCCTGTCTCTTATTGTGTCTCGGCGCGCCGTATAAATTCACGCATTAACCGAATAAGCGCGCTTTATATCGTGCAAATCATATCCGTACCAGTCCCGCTGACGCATTCTTGACCGGCCGCTGCCTTTAGCCGCGCCCCGTGCGCAGGTTCAGCTCGAGATCAATCCCGTCCTCGCCCACTTCGAACGATGCCTCCTCCAGCCGTGGCTTGCGCAATTTCAGCCGCCGGTTCAGCGACAGCGCGAACGGTTCTTTCGGTAACATATTCCACTTCCGGTCCAGCTTCCGGTCCGCATCGCGATCATGATAACTCGCCAGCGCATAGGTGCCCACCGTCTCCAGCGTTATACAGATCGCCATCGGTCCATCCGTCGCCGGCACCCGAATACGCCGCAACCGCGCTTCCTTTGAGAGAAAATTGTCCGCATCATCGCTATAAAGCTCGACCACCAGCACGCCGCCCGCCTCCACATTGTGCACCTCGGTCCTGATCTGCAGCAGCGCCGGATCGCACGCATCTGCCGCTTCACCTTTGTAAATATTCAACTCGGGCGCGTAATTTGTATCAAGAACCTCGTCCTGCGCAACGCTATGGCTTGCCATAACCGCTGCAAAGAGCGCAGAAATAGCAGCCAGTTTCATCATTCCGGACATGATTTTCATAAGATAGCACCTTCCAATTCACCGAGCGCTGTGGCCTTACTGATGTAAGAAGTTTATCAGACAAACCCAACTCCTCCAGCATGAAAAGGCTGTAATGCGTCGGCTCGATATTTATCTACTGAAACAATGTGTTCAGGTTGTTGTCGGTTTGACCTTGCTGGCGCTCGGCGTCCTGCTGCTCGAACGCCTCCTGCGCATTTTCGAGCTTGTCTCCAACACCGATGACACAATCGGCGCCGCCGCGCGCATGCTGCTCAACCTCATTCCCTATTATCTCGGCCTCGCCATCCCCGTCGCGCTCTTCCTCGGCGTTCTGATCACCGTAGACCGCGTCTCGCGCACGGGCGAGCTGTCCGCCTCGCTCGCCGCCGGTGTCTCCATGTTCGACATCCTCCGCCCCTTCATGCTGATCGCAGGCGTGCTCGCGCTGGTCAGCCTGCTCGTCATGGGCTTCCTGCAGCCGCTTGGCCGCTATGATTTCCGCGCCACCGTGGACCACGTCGAACAGACCTCCGACGAAGCCGTCTTCCAGGAGGGCAAATTCGCCCAGAGCGGCAGCTTCGTCTTCTGGACCGAAGACCGCTCCGGCGGCGACCGATTAGGGCCGGTCTTCATTCTCGAAGAAGACACCGCCAACGCCGCCGAACGCATCACCACCGCCCCCTCCGGCCGGATCGGGCGCGGCGTGCTCGAAGACGAAACCCGCATCACCCTCAACAC
>CALLCD010000133.1 GCA_938049795.1 uncultured Hyphomonadaceae bacterium
TCCTGCGAGCGGGCAATCGTGGCGGTCGTCGAATGCCCCTCGACCAATGGCACAATGTGGACCGAACCGCCGAGCTCGATCACTTCGGACGCGCCGACAATGGTCTCGAGCGTGTAATCGCCGCCTTTGACAAGCAAGTCCGGCTTGATCCGTTCGATCAGTTTTTGCGGCGTTGGCTCGTCAAACAGGACCACACCATCGACCGCGCTCAGGCCGCCAAGCACTCGCGCGCGCGCCATCTGGTCGTTGACCGGACGCCCCTCGCCCTTCAGCGCCCTGACCGATTGGTCGCTGTTCAGCCCGACAATCAAACGCCCGCACCGCGCCTTGGCCTCTTCGAGCACGCGCAAATGCCCCGGATGCAAGATGTCGAAACAGCCATTGGTAAAGCCGATCGTGCGGCCCGTCGCGCGCCAGTCGGACAAGGTCTGGTAGAGCGTATCGTCGGTCAGGAGGAAGTCGTCTTTCAGGCTGAGAATTTCTGTCGCCGAGACGCTGGCCGTGCCATATTTGCCAACCGCAATGCCCGAAGTGATGAGCGCAAGTTCCGCCGCCACTTTTAGCGGCGCACCGGCAGAGAGCGCCGCCCCAAGCGCGGCAAGGCTCGTATCCCCCGCGCCAGACACATCATAAACCTCACGCGCCGTCCCGCGCATATGCACCGTCTCGCCACCGCGAATAAGATAGGACAATCCCGCCGCCGCACGCGTGACCAGAATGGCCTCAGCCGTGGACACCTCCATCGCCCGGATCAGCGCCGCCTCAACCTCGAGATCGGTCCCCGTCGGCAGGCCGGTGATCAAGGACAGTTCACGCGCATTGGGCTTGATCAGGTCTACCGCGCCATAGCGGGCAATATCGCGCCCCTTCGGATCAACAATGATCGGAACATTATGGTCATTGCTCGCCTGCAACAGCGTCGCCATCAGGTTTGGCGTGATCATCCCCTTGGCGTAATCGGACACCACAATCGCCGTCGCGCCCGCAAACGCGTCTTCGAGCGCCCGCACCAGCGCCGCCTCGGCCACCCCGTCGAGCGGAACAGGGTTCTCATGATCAAGCCGCATGAGTTGCTGGCCCGCAGACACAAGCCGGATCTTGCGAATGCTGGTAAACCCGTTCTGGACAATCATATGCCCGTCAACGCCGGATTTCTCGTCGAGAAGCTGGCTGATCATCCGCCCCGTCTCGTCGTCGCCCACAATGCTCAATAGCCGTGTGCGCGCGCCAAGGCTCGCCAGATTACACGCCGTATTGCCGACCCCGCCGAGCATGTATTCGGTCCGCACATGGTGGAGCACCGGCACCGGCGCTTCGGGCGAAATGCGGCTGACTTTGCCGTGGACATATTCGTCGAGCATGACATCGCCGACGCACAGCACACGCTGGTCCACCGCCGAAAGCAGTACGGATCGTATCGCCTCATACCCCATCGGTCGCGCTAACCGTCTTCGCGCAGGAAGGATTTCGCCAGCGCGTCAATCTGCATGATGCGGGACATGACGCGTTCAGCCTCATCGAGCCGGATCATATTCGCCCCATCGGACGGCGCATTGTCCGGATCCTGATGGACCTCCATAAACACCGCCGCAATGCCGACCGCCGCCGCCGCATTGGCCAGAACCGGCGCATATCTGCGGTCCCCGCCAGAGGTTTCGCCATTGCCGCCGGGTTGCTGGACCGAATGGGTCGCATCGAACACGACCGGACACCCCGTCTGGCGCATTTGCGGGATCGCGCGCATGTCATTGACGAGCGTATTGTAGCCAAAGCTCACTCCGCGCTCGGTCAGCATGACATTGTCGCATCCGCCATCGACCAGTTTCTTGACCACATTGCCCATATCCCACGGCGCCAGAAACTGCCCCTTTTTGACATTCACCGCCTTACCCGTCGCCGCCGCCGCAAGCAGCAAATCGGTCTGCCGGCACAGAAAGGCGGGGATCTGCAACACATCCACACTGTCGCCAAGGGCTGCGCATTGTTCGGCCGTGTGCACATCGGTCAGCACCGGGCGACCCGTTTGCGCGCGCACCTCCTCGAAAATCGGCAACGCCTCCTCCAGCGACACCCCGCGATAGCTCTTCACACTGGTCCGGTTCGCCTTGTCGAAACTGGTCTTGTAGATCAGTGACGCACCGAGCCGTGTTGCAATCTCATCGAGCGCGCTCGACATCTCCAGAGCATGCTCGCGCCCCTCGAGCGCACACGGTCCGGCAATAAACACGACAGGCAAATCATTCGCGATCCGTACAGCCCCCGACGGCGCTGTGATCTCAACCATGTGATTTGACATGAACCCTACGCTGTCAGCCATTGTCACTCCTGCATTCGCTTCAAGACGGTATAAGGAATATTTGCCCCGAAACCAAACACTCCACGCCCATTTGTCGCAGAATTGTCCCGCTCTCAACCAACAAGCCGATAATTGTTCAACATAAACAACGCAAACCAGATGACTCAAAGACAGTTTTCCACTGTATTCGGCGGCCGCTCAACGCGGATAGCCCTTTGGACAGAGGCCAAATTCCGGTAAGATGGCTGTCAAGGAATACGAAGATTATGAAGATAGCTATTATCGGTTCGGGAATCAGCGGTCTGTCCGCCGCATGGGCCTTGCGCGACACCGCAAATGTCACCGTTTTCGAAAAACGCGACCGCGTCGGCGGGCATAGCTGCACACTCGACATCGACTATGACGGCACACCGCTCAGCGTCGATGTTGGCTTCATTGTCTACAATAGTCGCAATTACCCCAATCTGATCGGCCTGTTCGACGCGCTCGATGTTAAGACGCAACCAGCGGATATGAGCTTCGCTGTGTCGAACCCTCAGGGCTATGAATGGTCGTCCAATCCGTCCGGTATTCTGGCGTGGAAGCGCAACCTGCTCAAGCCGCGCTATTACCGCTTCCTACGCACAATTTTGCGCTTTAACGACACCGCGCGCGCAGAGCTTGCGGACGGAACCCTCAGCGACCCGACTTTGCGTATCTGGCTGAGCCGGCACGGCTTTAGCGAAGACTTCATCGCCAATTATATCCGCCCGATGGGCGCGGCGATCTGGTCCACACCGCAATCGGAGATCCTCGACTTTCCGGCGCTGAGCTTCTTCAACTTCTTCGAAAACCACCGCTTGATGCACCGCGAACGTCCGAACTGGCGTACCGTGTCTGGCGGCAGCCGGAATTATGTCGAAAAGCTCACCAGAGCCCTTGGCGAGCGCATCCGCACACAAACCCCGATCATCTCCGTCTTCCGTGCGGGCGGACAGGTCGCTGTCAAGCCCGAAACCGGCCCCGCCGAGACCTTCGACCATGTCATTATGGCCAGCCATTCGGACCAATCCCTCGCCCTGCTCGACGAGAGTTTCGAGGACCGGCGCTTCCTGCTCAAATCCGTCCGCTATCGGCCCAACGCCATTTACCTGCATCGCGACACGCGCCTGATGCCCAAACGCAAAGCGGCGTGGGCAGCTTGGAATGTGCTCGAGGGCGACAGTAATGCCCAGGAGGATGTCTGCCTGACCTATTGGATGAATGTGCTGCAAGGCCTGCCAAAGGAAAACCCCGTCTTCGTCACGCTCAATCCGCCCGTCCCCCCCGCCGCCGACAAGACGTTTGCAAAATTCGAGTTCGACCATCCCCAGTTCGACCGCGCTGCCGAAGCTGCCGTGCGCGAGATCAAGCGGACCAATGGCGACAATGGCCTCTGGATGGCCGGCGCTTGGATGGGCTCGGGC
>CALLCD010000134.1 GCA_938049795.1 uncultured Hyphomonadaceae bacterium
ACCCGCGAGCAACACATCCGCCGCGACAAAGCCACGTCGAACATCTGCACCAATGCGGGCCTGTGCGCGCTGGCCTTCACCGCCCACATGACCCTGCTCGGCGATAAGGGCCTCACCCAGCTTGCCACGCTCAACCATGAAACCGCCTGCGATCTCGCCGACGCGCTCGAAGCGATTGACGGCGTCGAGCTGCTCACCCCGCGCTTCTTCAACGAGTTCGCCATCCGCGTCCCCGGGGAAGCTGGCGACGTGCTCGCCAAGCTCGACGACAAAGGCGTCGTCGGCGGCGTCCGCGCCTCACGCCTCTTCGGTATGGAAAACGGCCTCGATGACGTCATCATCTGCGCGGCCACAGAATGCGTGACCGACGCCGATATTACGGCGTATGCGGACGCTCTGCGGGAGGTGCTGTAATGAGGATCTACTCTGCTTATTGTCATCCCGGCCGAGCGCAGCGAGCGCCGGGACCCAGCGTAACAAACTCTGCAAAAGCTCGTCATAGGTTCCGGATATTTCCGCTTCGCGAAAATTCCGGAATGACAAATTTGGCCAAGGAGACGAACCAATGACCATGAACTCAACAGGGCGTCCGACCACGCCAACACTCGTCTCCTCGAATGAGGCCACCACAACCGTCTCCGGCTCGCGCGGGCTGCAGCAGCGTGAAGACCTGATCTTCGAGATCGGCACGCCAGACACAACCGGCGTCGATCTGCCAGCGCCAAAGGGCAGGGTGAACCGGCTGGGCGGTGTGGCCCGTAAACAGCCGACGGGCTTGCCGGGCCTCTCCGAACCAGAGGCAATGCGGCATTATGTGCGCCTCAGCCAGAAGAATTACGCCATTGATCTTGGCCTGTTCCCGCTCGGCTCGTGCACGATGAAGCACAATCCGCGCCTCAATGAGAAAGCCGCGCGTATGGCGGGCTTTGCCGATATCCACCCGATGCAGCCGCAAGCGACCATTCAAGGCGCGCTCGAGCTGATTGACGAGCTCGCGACTTGGCTCAAAACGCTGACCGGCCTTCCAGCGGTTGCGATGAGCCCGAAAGCGGGCGCGCATGGTGAACTGTGCGGCATGCTGGCGATCCGTCAGGCGCTGATCGCGCGCGGCGAGGGCGACACGCGAAAACGCGTCCTCGTGCCCGCCTCCGCGCATGGCACAAATCCCGCCACCGCCGTCCAATGCGGCTTCAAAGTGGACGAGATCAAGGCCGATGCGCGTGGCCGCGTTGATATGGAAGACTTCCGCGCCAAACTCGAAGACCCGTCCGACATTGCCGGCATCATGCTGACCAATCCAAACACGTGCGGTCTGTTTGAAACCGACATCAAGGATATTGCCGACGCGATCCACGAGGCGGGCGGCTATTTCTATTGCGATGGCGCGAACTTCAACGCGATTGTTGGCCGTGTGCGCCCGGGCGATCTGGGCGTTGATGCGATGCACATCAATCTGCACAAAACCTTCTCCACCCCACATGGCGGCGGCGGCCCCGGCTCCGGCCCGACCGTTCTGTCCGAGCGGCTTGCCCCGTTTGCGCCCTTGCCCTTTATCGTCTCTGGCGAGGACGGGTTCGAGCTGGTCGAGGACGCTGTTGGCGAAGGCGCGCAAAGCTTTGGCCGCATGTGTGCGTTTCACGGGCAGATGGGCATGTTCGTCCGTGCGCTGACCTATATGCTCAGCCACGGCACGGACGGGCTCAAACAGGTCGCCGAGGATGCGGTGCTCAACGCCAATTATGTTCAGGCGCGGCTTAAAGGCGTCATGACCCCTGCCTTTGATGGCTACTGCATGCACGAGGCTCTGTTCTCGGACAAGTTCGCCGCCGAAGGTATCGAGACGCTCGACATTGCCAAAGCGCTGATTGATGAGGGCTACCACCCGATGACGGTCTACTTCCCGCTTGTCGTGCATGGCGCCATGTTGATCGAGCCGACGGAGACCGAGAGCAAGGCCGAGCTTGACCGGTTCTGTGATGCGCTTGAGGCCGTGGCCAAACGCGCCGCTGCCGGTGACCAGACCATGAAAGGCGCGCCCTACCTTGCGCCCATGAAACGGCTCGACGAAACACAAGCTGCGCGCAAGCCGGTCCTCAAATGGACTGCGCCGCAGCCTGAAACTGTGGCGGCTGAATAGAGTTTTTTAGAGACTCATTTGTGCACTCATTTCGAGACTCATTATGAGACTCCGGGACCAAATAGTAGACTCGTTTTGGGGCGATTTATCCCACACTTCTCCGTGCGTCTGCGAAGCGCCTGACCTTAGGTCATCTCTTCACAGACGCGCGAGCCTCTGGCCCGCCCCTCATCATCTGGTGTAAGCTCGGCGTGATGACAGATTATGACAAAATCAGTGTTGAAGAACCGCCCAAGGCAGGCAAGTTCGGCCGTGTTGGCGGTGGGGTCAAATTGATCGGCCGTCAGGCGCTCGCCATTGTCGGTCTGGTTCTCGTCATCTTGTCCGTGCCCATCGGTTTCCTGACGCCGTTTTTGCCCATCGGCCTGCCCATAGGCATTTTCGGTTCGGCCCTTTTGGCTCGAAATTCCGTTTGGGGACAACGCTTTATCGGTTATATCGTGGGCCGGTATCCCGCGCTTGAACGCCTCTCGCCCAACTGGCTCATAAAGCTCGTGCTCGGTCGGGAAAAGCGGATTGACTTGTAAGGCTTAGGCTTAAAGCGCTTTTTCGATGTCCTGCGCGGCTTGCTCGAAAATATCGTCGCTGGTGTTTGCGAGGAGGATATTGCGCGCCGCCGCCGTTGCTGCATCCGCTGCTGCGCGGCGCACTTCTGCGGCCGCCTCGGTCTCGGCCTGCTGGATACGCGCTTCGGCAATCGCCTCACGTCGCTCGAGCTTGGCTGCCAGCGCGGCGCGTTGGTCGGCCATCAGCAGCTTGGCGTCCTTCTTGGCTTGAGCCACAATCGCCTCGGCATCCTTCTCGGCCTGCGCCTGACTGCGTTCAGCATCGGCCAGCAATTTTGCCGCCGCCTCGCGAAGATCCTTGGCTTCGTTCAGCTGAGCCTGAATGCCCTCGGCCCGCTTGTCGAGCCCGCCGGTCAGCGCTTTGAAGCCGCCCACGCGCCACATGATCAGAAGGAAAATGACCAGCGCAAAAAACGCCACATTGGTCGCCGGATGGGTTAGAAATTCGGGCAACCAGCTTGGCCCGTGGCTGTCACCGGCTGCGTGCGCATAGGGGCTGAGCGCTGCCGTGGTGGCCAATGAAGAAAGCGCAAAACGGTTCATGTCAGACCTCATCCATTTCCTGCGAGCGCTTTGCGGACGGCCGCTTCCGCCTCGCCCGTTGCGTCCGGCAAGCCGAGTTTTGTCACGATCGCTTTGGTCGCATCCGTTGCCACAGTGGCGACATTTGACAGCGCTTCGGCGCGAACCTCGGCAATGCGTGTTTCTGCGACGGCGAGTTTCTTCTCGAGCGCCGCGTCGGTCTTGCGGGTTTCAGCGGCAATCTCTTCAGCCATTTCCGCCTCGGCCTTGGCGACGGTTTCCCTTGCGCCAGAGCGTGCTTTGGCAAGGCTCTGATCGAGCGATTGCTTTGCCTCTTCGGCCTGATCGTTCAGCCGTGCCGCCGCATCGAGATCATCGACAATTGTCTTTGAGCGATGTTCCAGATTGGCGGACATACGCGGCAGGACGAAGCGTGACAGGATGAGATAGAGCGAGCCGAAAGAGATAAACAGCCAGAAAAGCTGCGACGGAAAATAGGTTGCGTCAAAGGCTGGAAAGACGCGTTCGACGCCCTCGCCATGCTCTGCGCCATGTGCCGTTTCTGCAAGTAGATATAGAATAGACATGTGATTTCCGTCGCGCCGTCAGGAGGCCAA